>NZ_JAFCXH010000011.1:0-195988 GCF_049898225.1 Pseudomonas sp. DSP3-2-3
TCATTGAACAGCCAGCGAAACAGCGAGCTGTCACGAAAACGACCGTGGCGATTCTTGGAAAACGTAGAGTGATTGGGGACTTCATCTTCAAGACTCAATCGGCAGAACCAGCGATATGCCAGGTTCAAATTAGCCTCTTCGCACAACCGGCGTTCGGAGCGAATGCCGTAGCAGTAGCCCACCACCAACAGGCGAATCATCAGTTCGGGATCAATCGATTGGCGCCCGATTGGGCTATAAAAATCGGCGAGATAAAGGCGCAGATCGCTTAGATCGAGGCATCGATCAATGCTGCGCAGGAGGTGATTGGCTGGGATGT
The DNA here is from genome assembly GCF_049898225.1 of Pseudomonas sp. DSP3-2-3. Lineage (NCBI taxonomy): Bacteria > Pseudomonadati > Pseudomonadota > Gammaproteobacteria > Pseudomonadales > Pseudomonadaceae > Pseudomonas > Pseudomonas sp. DSP3-2-3. The sequence continues at coordinate 320 of NZ_JAFCXH010000011.1, forward strand.
GATCTTCAATGTTGAACGAGTAAGACAGTCTCTCTTGCCCGCTCGGCAATTGCCCCATCATGCTACGAATCCTCCCGCTGGCCGATGACCTGATTTTGCCGCAGACCAAGCAGGAGATCTACTTTTTCAACAGAATCGACCCTGAACGGACACTCGTCAACGTCAGCTCAGGGTCGAAAGCTTTGCTCCGCTATTGCAGTGGAACATACACATCTGTTTGCCATTGATCCTGCGGTGTCTCGGGATAGGCGCTCAGGTAATTGAAGAACAGCGGCTGATCACGAAGTTCCTCTCCACTGGCAGGAAGCCAATCGCGGTAAATCGGATAGATCGTTTCCCCGATGTGATCCGGTGACCCCGCGTGTCGCACCACGACGCAGCGACCGGCAGGAATGACCATCTCGTGCACGCCGAACTCATTCGACGCCACCGCCTCGTGAATCTCGCCGCAGATTGCGAAGCGGAATGCTTGTGGAGGTGTCGTATCGGGGTTGCTATAGGGAATGCCAAAGGTGCGACTCGATGCCACCGGGGACTGTCCGCTCTGCATACGCCACTCGATGAACATGCGCACGCTCTCATTGACGAGCCCGGCTGGTCCGCAGTGCTCAAGCGCTGCTACCCTGACTTCAGGGAAATCTACGATTCGTACTTGCATGATGATAGTCCTGGAAAAGTGAGGGATTGCGAATACCGCATTCCAGACCTGCCAGTTCGGTTCACTCCTGAACGCACTCGGCGTCGTACCGAACGCCCGCCTGAACGCCCTGCAAAATGCCTCGGGACTTTCAAAGCCGGCACCGAGTGCGGCGTCCAGTACCGAATGATCAGCGAGGGCGGCTAGGCTATGTGCCGCGCGTCGTAGTCGCATCAGTTGCACATAACGTGAGACAGGCACTCCAACGAACGCGGTGAATTGTCGATGGAAGTGAAATGCCGAAAAGTTCGCCACATGGCTCAACGTCTTCACCGACAGGTCACCTTCGAGATTGGCATCAATGTAGGCGAGTACGTCGTTGAAGCGTTTTGTGTAAGCGAAATGGGTCGGCATGTCAGACACTGGGAAAAGCTCCTGAAAGTACGGTCGGCAATAGAGTCGACTATAGCGGTGCGAGCGCGCCTAGCCGCGTTTGCTCAAGGCACGTTTGGATTGGCCAATCCGATTTCTTCCAACGAGATGTAAAGGTCAGGGGGCATTGCAGGTGTCCACTTCTGGCGCAGACTGTGTGAAAACTACTGCGCTCGACAATACTGCGTTAAAAACAGGCGAAAAATGCTCATTTAGAACACCTGGACTCCGCTTTTTCGCCTGTTTTTGCCTTGTCTTGTCTTCGCTCGTGACGTTTTCACACAGTCTGGGCCGATAGCAGTCATCCACATCCAGCTGCAGTGCCTGGGTGCAAAGGAGTCGATGTTGATGATCTGCGCTTCGACGGCCAACCGGTCGTCCTCATCGAAGAATTGGACAGTAGCGGTCTCCTGATCCAGCCACTAGCGAGCCATGTCGCCGTGCCCGTAATCGCGATGGAGCTGCTCCTGCTTGTTCATCAAGGCCGGCATGGCTGTTTCCAGCAGGCTTTCAAAAGTTTGTTCCGACATCAGTTCTTCCTTGGCTATCCATTGGGACTTTCAGCGCGTGGTTTGTCAGGGCCAGGGTCAATCATTCCTTGCCAATCAGTGACTCAAACGGTCAATAGTAGGCCGTGGACACGCAACGAGTGCACCGGTAATGTGCATCAAACGCTGTCATTTTCTTGCTTGCCGATGTCGTGCTGGCAGGCTCGCCTTTTAGGCTGATTGAAAACGTAGGGGGGGTGATGGGACGCTATACGACACTTATCAAGCGTGATGCGACAGAGATGTCGGTTAATTAATAGTTAGGGGAACTCAAAATGCGTCGCGTAAGTGCTTATAGCTTGGTTGTTTTCAGCAGTGTTATTGTAGGCTCCGGCTGTACATCATATGCGTCCAAGCCGATCATCAGCGATCGTGTTGAATCCGGAAAAAAAGAAATGATCTCCAGCTTCACTTATGAGGTTGACGCCCCATGGAAAGACAGTCGCTTCGGAAAGAGCGCATACGAAGTGACGCAAAAAATGATTCCAACTGCAAAAGACAATAGCTCGAGGTCGATAGCGTCGACTCTCCCTGAATTAGAAATAAAAATCTCGGAATTTTCATCCGGTGGTGCTTGTACACAAGAGTACTTGACGGGATTAAGTCTCGGCTTGATTCCCAGCTGGTGTACAAGGCCAGAGCTGTTTAAGTTTAACTTCACACTCATTAACAAGCAGGGCTTTTGCAGGCAAAAAACCTATTCAATAGGCTCGATGACATTTTCACATATCACGGTGATTCCATTTGCTATGTTCAACACCGATAATCAACCGTTAACTATTTATCAGGCCGCGCTAAAAGACTTCCTTCAAGAAGGTCAATGCGCAGCTCCTTAATATGTGGTTCAAATCGCTCGCTTCGCCCGTAAGCCGGGTATCAAATCGGCCTGTCCACAATCCGTGCATTCCAGACTTCCCGATAACGCTGAACCAGTAAGCGGTAGCATCGTGGTTACTGGGAGTGACGAATCGCCGTAAACGGGTAGATTCGTTGCTGTGCTTGCGGTTCACTGGCCGTCCGCTTCTGGCCGATTCTGTTGAAAAAGTAGATCGCCTGCCTGGCCTGCTGCAAAATCAGGTCATCGGCCAGCGGGAGGATTCGCAGCATGATCGGACAATTGTCGAGTGGGCAGAGAGACTGTTTACTCGTTCAACATTGAAAATCACATCCCAGCCAATCACCTCCTGCGCAACATTGATCGATGCCTCGATCTAAGCGATCTACGCCATTACCTCGCCGACTTTTACAGCCCGATTGGGCGTCCCTCGATTGATCCTGAACTGATGATCCGCCTGCTGATCATGGGCTACTGCTGCGGTATTCGCTCCGAACGCGGGTTATGCGAAGAAGCTCATTTGAACCAGGCGTATCGCTGGCTATTTAACGAGGTGCTGCGCCGCTGCATGGACGCAGGTCTGCTCAAGGGCTAAGGTTTTGCTGTGGACGCGAGTGTCATCAAGGCAGATGCCAGTCGACAACGAGGCGTACCCGGCAACGAAGATAGCAACTGGAGTGATCCGGTGCTAAGTACTCGTGCCGTGCGTGAGTACCTTGAAGCGCTAGATAAAGAAGCTTTGGCCGAAACACTGCCAAAGCGCCTGTCGTTGACCGATCCCCTTGCACGCTGGACCGCAGCTCCTGGAGACCCAGCGTTCTTTGCTTACTCGACGAACGATCTCATTGATGTCGAGCATGGTGTGATTGTGGACGTGGAGCCGACACCCGCCCATCGAACCGCCGAGGTCGAAAGCACCAGGACCATGATTGAACGGGCCGAAGAACAGTTCGCCATCCAGCCGGATCGGCTCATTGGCGATACCGCTTATGGAACCGCACCGATGCTGGCCTGGATGGTGGACGAAAAAGATATTGAGCCGCAAACAAGGTCAATCGTCCGCAAGCATCAAATGAGGGGAACTGGATGGAGTATTGCCAGGTTGGCTAATCCCTTGAAGTTGTTGACGTGGCTTTTTTGGCAATCCTTAACTTGATTCCAGAAACAGCGATAACTTCAGGGTCTTTTTTCTGTTTTTGAGTTCGCCGTCGGTATTGGATTCATGAAATAGCCGAATGATTTTACAACGTCGTACTACGTCGTTTTAACAAGTCGATCTGATCCGCAGGTATCAGCGTCCTAAGGGTCTTGTACAGGGCGCGGGTTTCCAGCAGGTTCCACACCCGCAGCATGGTTTCCAAGGCATCCAGCGGTTTGCTGATGAAATCCTTGGCCCCCAGCGCCAGCGCCCGCAGACGAGTGTCGCGGGTGGCGTCGGCCGTGAGCACGAGGATCGGCAGGTATTCGTCGCTCGGGATGCGTCGGTTGAGTTGTTCAAGGACGGCAAATCCGTCGAACTCAGGCATGTGCAGGTCGAGAATCACCAGGTCCGGCTCGAAACTGTTGAACAGGTCCAAGGTGCGCAGCGGTTGGGTGCTGCTCAGGACGTTGGTCAGCCCCTCGCGTACCAGCAGTTGCTCCACCAGATCTAGATTGGGGCGTTGGTCGTCAATGATCAAAATACGCAGGTCGGTGTTCACACTGGCTCCGGAAAGTATTGGTCGAGGTAGGCGAGGAACGAAGGAACGTGAATGGGTTTGGTCAACACCGCCGTCGCGCCGGCCTTGCACAAGGCCTGGCGCGTGAGGTCACTGGCGTCGGCGGTGATCATCAGCACTGGCGTGGTACGGGTGATCGCGGACTGGCGCAAGCGCTGCAGGACGTTGAGCCCTTCGATGTCCGGCAGGGAGACGTCCAGCAGAATAAGCTGCGGTGCGTGTTGCGCGGCCAGGTCCAGCCCCAGCTGCCCTTGCATGCTCGAGAGCAGTTTTATTCCGGGGCGCTGTTGCAGCAAGGTCTCGATGAGTGCCAGGCTGGAGAGGTTGTCTTCGATGCATAACACCTTGCCCCGGACCTTGGCGCCGGGGATCTGCGGCAGGGCGTCGATGGGCGCAGCGACGGGCCCGGCGGGTTGCTGTAGGCGCACAAAAGGCAGTTCCAAAGTAAATCTTGAGCCAGTGCCGGGTTGGCTTTGCACGGTCAGGCTGCCGTTCATCATTTCCAGAAGGCTCTTGCTCAGCGCCAGGCCGAGGCCGCTGCCTTCCACGTTCGGATTCGTCTCAAGTCGCTCGAACGGTTTGAAAAGTTGGTCCAGTCGATCAGCCGCAATGCCCTTGCCGGTATCGCAGACTGACACGGCAGTCCGTTGTTGATCAACCTTGACCTCTATGTTCACCTGACCCTCAGGCCGGTTGTACTTAATGGCATTGGACAGCAGGTTCAGAAGAACCTGGGTCAGGCGTTGTCGATCAGCGACAATCCCGCTGTCAGCGGCCAGCGTCGGCAATGACTCCAGATGAATACCGGCATCTGCAGCCATCGGCGAGACCAGTGTCAAGGCTTCTTGCAGCGCGATTGCCAACGGTACCGATTCGATGTTTAGCGGCAGGCGTCCGGCTTCGATCTTGGCAATGTCCAGCACTTCGTTGATCAGCGTCAGCAAGTGCTGGCCGGCGCGCAGGATATGGCCTATCTGGGTCTTTTGTCCGGGTAGCGAGTCCATGTCCAACAGTTGCGCAAAGCCCAGAATCGAGTTCAGCGGTGTGCGCAGTTCGTGGCTCATGCGCGACAAAAACTCGCTTTTGGCCCGACTGGCGCGCTCGGCTTCTTCGCGGGCGGTGCGCAGTGCAATCTCGGCCGCACGGCGGTCGGTGATGTCCCGGGTGATTTTCGAGAAACCGCGTAACGCACCGCTGCTGTCGTATTGAGCGGTGATTACCACGCTGGCCCAAAAGCGGCTGCCATCCTTGCGGCAACGCCAGGCTTCTTCCATGTAATGCCCGTCGCGCATGGCTTCCCGCAGGGCCATCTCGGGATGTTGCGGGCACTCTTGCGTCAGGTAAAACACGGAAAAGTGCTGGCCGATGATTTCCTGTTCGGTGTAGCCCTTGATCCGCTCGGCACCAGCGTTCCAACTGGTGACATAACCCTGAGTGTCGAGGGCGAAGATCCCGTAGTCCTTCACGCCGTCGATGATCAGTCGCAAGCGCTCTTCATTGTCGCGCAAAGCTCGCTCGCGCTCGGCCAGCAGTATGCCGGCTTCCACCAGACGAGTGCCCAACTGGCCAATCTCATCTTGCTCTGGCGGCTGCGGCAGTAACGGCTGACCGAGGGCCAGGCGTTGGGCGTTGCCTTGGACTTGCTGCACCCGGGCGACGATGCCCTTAGACAAAAACAGCACCGCAACGATGGCGCCAAACAACCCGCAGAGGGCGGCCAGCAGTGTTGAGAGCAACAGCCGCTGGCGGGTCGCGGACGCAGCAGCGGTACGCTCGGCAAGTAAGGTGTCTTCGAGGGTGAGCATGGTGCTGATGTGCTCGCGCAATTCGTCGAGGATGTGTTTGTTGTTGATCAGGATGGTGGTGAACGCGTCGGGGTTTGTCTGGCGATCACTAAGCAGTTCTTCCAGACCATCGACTCTAGTGTTGATCAGCGGCGTGATGGCGATGAGTTGTGCACGCACCCGTTCATCACGAACGTTGCTGTCGAGCCGGCGCAGGGCTGATTCGATCAGGGGCTTGGCGTTCAGGTAACCCGGCAGGAAGTCTTCCCGACGGGTCAGCAGATAACCGCGCACACTGGCGGCTGCTTCGGCGAGCAAGGTGTGCACGGTCTGGATATCGCCTTGTACCAACAATACCCGGCGTACGTCTTCTTCGGCGCGGGCGGTCTGGCGTTCGGCAATGTAAATCAACACCAGAGACAGCAGCAGGACCACCAGGGGCAAGGAAATCACTACTAAGGCCTTGCTCCGTAGCGGCAGGTCGGCCCAGCGTCTGGCGTAAAACACCTTCATGGTTGAGTCACCAGGCCCAGGACAATGCCACGGACCGCCGCCTGGGTTCGATCTGCAGCCCCGAGTTTGCCGATGACCCGTTCGACGTGGGTTTTTGCCGTGCCGGTGGTAATGCCCAGTTTCTCGCCGATTTCACGGTTACTCATGCCGGTAGCCACCAGTCCAAGCACTTGGCGTTCCCGAGCAGTGAGGTTTTCGGTGGGTATGGCGTCGCAGGCATTGCGTTGGGTCATGCGCCGCAGCAGGCGGGCGCTGACCGTGCTATTGATGGCTTCTTCACCGGCGGCAACCCGCTGCAAGGCGTCGATCACTTCACCACGGCTGGCGTCCTTGAGTAGATACCCAATGGCACCAGCATTCATTGCCGCTTCCAGGTGATCGGGACTGTCGTCCATTGTGAAGATCACCACTTTCAGCGACGGCAGGCGTTGCTGAAGAATCCGTGCCGCGCCCAGACCGTTGAGCACCGGCATGCGAATATCGAGGATGACGATGTCCGGAAGCAACTGTTCGCACAGTTCGACCGCTTCCTGACCATCGCAGGCCTGGCCGACTACTTCAAATTGCGGATGACCCGCTAGCAGCGCGACGAAACCGGTACGCGTAACTTCATGGTCGTCGGCCAGCACTAGACGGAAGGCTTGGGTCATTGAGGTGTTCCATTCAGGTGGGCAGGCACGCGGGCGTGCAGTTGGGTGCCGCCGTCGATTGCGCTGGTGCAGGTTAGGCTTCCACCCAGCAGGCTGGCGCGTTCCTGCATGGTGGCCAGGCCCAGATGCCGAGTGCCATCGGTGTCGAGTTGCTGTACCAGGGCAAAGCCTCTGCCGTTATCGGCCACCCGTAGCAAGGCATGGCCTTCGCGCAGTTCCAGCGTCAGTTGTACCTGGCTGGCCCGGGCATGTTTGAGGGTGTTGTTGACTGCTTCCTGGGCGATCCTGAACAACGCGATTTCTACCTGGCTGGGAAAGCGCGCCTCGCAACGTGCAAGCCACTGCACACTGATCCCGGCGTCACGCAGCCGATCGGCCTCTTTGTCGACCGCCTTCAGCAATCCGAAATCGTCGAGTACCGTCGGACGCAAGCCGCCGATCAGTTGCCGGCTCTCACCCACAGAGTGTTGGGCCAGCGCCAGAATCGCCTGCAAGTTCGCCCCAAGGGGGGCCGGCAGTGGCGGGCAGTTCCCGGCGAAACCTTGCAGGCGCTGATGCAGTCCAGCGAGGGTTTGGGCGAGGCCATCGTGCAAGTCATAGGCCACGCGTTTACGCTCGTCTTCCTGGGCGCGGAACAGTCGCTTGACCAGATCCGACAGGGTCCGATCCCGGGCCTTGAGCGCCATCAGCAATCGATTGTTTTCAAGGTGCGCGGCCAGCAGGGTAGCGAGCAGTTGCAGAGATTCGCTGTCTTCGCTGTCCGGCGTCCTCAGGCTGACGCTGTTGGCCAGAACCAGGGCGCCAAAGGCATTCCCGTCGCCGCCGCGCAGCGGAACTCGCAGCACGCAGGGCAGGGCTTCCCCCGGACGCTCCTGCCAACATGGCGTGTGCATGGCACAGTCGGCGACGGTATCAAGGCTGTTCAGTCGATCACGACTGCCATGCCGGGCGGTGGTACTGACGTGCCCCTCAGCGTCCCATTCCAGCAGCAACCCATGGTCCATCGCGAGGAACGCGCAAGCCCGCGCCAACACGCGCTCGCGCATGGCGTCAGGGGCCAGTTGGGTCAACTCCTGCCCGGTGTCCACCAACAACCGCAGGCGCGCCGCGCGACTCTCGGATTGTCGATATTGAGTACGGATGGCCAGGGCGCTACCGGGGTCGTGAGGAGGGCGTTGCATGGTTCGGCTCCGGCGTTGAGACAGGCCCGCGGGCGCAGGGGGGGTCATTAAACCTTGTTAACGGGCTTGAGCGCTATCTGCCGAATGGCATAGGTAAATGACTCTGGTTGGCCGATGTCGGCTGGCTGGTGAGTTGGCAAAGTGGGCTCACCAATCACCCATGGAGTATCGCAATGAAACTGAAAACCCCGGCCATCGCCCTGTTTTTTGCCCTTAGCGCCCCGTTTGTACAAGCAGCAGAGACCGCCCCGTACGTTTACCGCGCCGTGGCCCAAGCGCCGGCCAACGTGAAGGACCGAGAGATTGCCGGTTTGTTTGACCGCTGGAACCGCGCCTTGAAGACCGGTAACTCGCAAACCGTCGTGGACCTCTACGCCCCGAACGCCGTGCTGCAGCCGACGGTTTCCAATCAGGTGCGCACCACGCCAGCGGAGATCAAGGACTACTTCGATCACTTCCTGCCGATGAAACCGGTGGGCCAGATCAACTACCGCGAAATCCATCAACTGGGCGCCAATGTTGCCATGGACAGTGGCGTCTACACGTTCACTCTGACCGACGCCAGCGGAAAGACCCGTCAAGTACAGGCGCGCTACACCTTCGTCTACGAACAGGTTAACGGTCAGTGGAAAATTCTCAACCACCACTCTTCGGCGATGCCGGAAGCACAGATACTACACACCGGAAAATGAGCGAGTTATCCGTTGCCAATCCGGAAAGCCCCTGAATACCACGACTGGCCGCATCCCAGTGGTTGATGTAGACCATCTCGCGGCCATTGATGATAGGGACTGGCATCGAGCTGGCTGTGCAGCCGCCGTGCTGGCTGGTCTGTCAGGAGGTGGAGCGGATAGCGCTAAATGTCTGCAGAGCCGAGCCATTCTGTCGGCTCCATCAAGGCCGCATAGAGCTTCCCGCCACCATCACTCAGTCGATCGGATAGCGTTGGAACAGCTCTGTCTGCTCCAGATGCTGCGCATACGCATGGATCTTGGGAAAGTCGTCAGATTTGACGATGTCGGAGACCATCAACTGAACGAATGACCAAGTCACCGCAGTAGTTATAGCCGCTTGATCTGGCCGTTGGGCCAGCGCTCGACGCGCAAACACACACTGACCCATTCCGGGGAGCTGTTTCATGAGCGTTGTTCTGGTGCGGTAGAAGGCCTGCTCGATGCCGGACAGCAATTGGTGACGGGTAGCCAGGAACCAAGCGGTACGGTGCGCGTTGCGGCGATGGCTGATTTTCTCGCCAGGCGTCCACACGTGCGACTGGAGTTCGTGCTGAATGATGCGCGGACCGATCTGATTGCCGACCGGATTGATATTGCATTCCGAGGCTGCACTTTGCAGGACTCGGGATACGTCGGTCGCCAACTGGTTGGAGCAGGTAATGAGGGGTTGGTAGCCAGCCCGGATTACCTCGAAAAGCGCGGCTTGCCTGTCACGCTAAAGGACCTGGAAAATCACGACTGCGTGACCTTTGCTCATCCCCGCGGAATCACGACGTGGCGTCTTATGGGGCCCGGCGGTGTCGAGAGCGATGTACAGATCACCAGCCGTTTCAATGGCAACACTGCTCAAGCATTGCGTAAGGCCACGCTGGCTGGATTAGGTATTGCGATGCTGCCGCATTACTATCGCACTGGATATGGCCTGCACTTGCTCTACCCCAGTCGAAAACATTTGCCTTTGGCCGTCTCTGCATTCATCGAGTTGGTGTTGGAGAAACCGGGAGAGCAGACATTCCCGGTGAATGTGTAGCCGCGCAAGGGTATGAACCTGTGGACGGCAATCGCTGGCTGGGAAATAGGTAAGGCCAGCGTTGAACTCACAATGGTATGGAGTGATTCAAAGCACTGAATGTTTGCGCTCTAGCCAAGCTTGACCAGATTCAAAATCGCCAGTGGGCCGCCCGGGAACTGCACGAGACGACCTTCAGATTCGCCGCCCAAGTCATCCCTTGATCATGAGCCGCGCCGAACAGAGCAACAGAAACAGGCAAAAAGAAGTGCGGAGTATTTTTTCCGGCAAGGCATGAGCAGCCTGGAGTTGGGACAGTTGGACGAGCGAAGTTCACTCCTGATAAACCTTTCTCAACAGTCTGAGTAACTCCTCGCGTTCTGCGCTATCGAGCGCGGCAGTGGAATCGATATCACTCTGCGCTGCGATGAGTTTCAATTCCTTGAGCAAGGTCTCGCCGGTCTTGCTGAGAAATATGCCATAGGAGCGCTTGTCCGGTTTGCAGCGAACCCGCACGGCTAGCGCACGACTTTCCAGCTTGTTCAGCAGGGGCACTACCTGCGGTGGTTCAATGGCCAGCGCCTTGGCCAGGTCGGCCTGCATCAGCCCGGGATGCTGATCGATGATGGCCAGGGCGGAGAATTGCGCAGGCCGCAGGTCGTGCTTCGACAGTCGGCTGATCAGGTTCTGGAACAACTTGAGTTGGGCTCTGCGCAGGGCATAACCGATCAGGTCGTCCAGTGCTGTGTCCAGCGGCGCCTGCACCTCGGTGCTGCCGGGTAACACCTCACTCGCGTCGGCAATGTTGGAAGGCTTGGCCATTGAAAGTGGAGTCCTTGTGGGAATGAAGTTAAGAAAGCTATCTAGTTTGCCGAGGTTATCGGTCGATAGCTACCGTAACGTTCAATACATTGCCGAATGTAAATATCGGCACCCCATTAGCCAAGGGCTTCAGACTGCAAACCTCCTCGATTGCCTTTTCCTCTACTGTTGCGATGTTGTCAAAAGCTCGGCTTTCACGGTCGAGCGTCTGTCGATGCGCGCCACGGTATTGCCCATGACGCCGTAGCCCGGTCGAATCCCGCGTACTGATAAACCAGCGGACTCCACGAGGCGAGAAAGTACCGATCACCGGATCGGACATCGATGCCTGGACCCAGGCGCTTGAGGATTCGCACCACCGTTTCAGGTCGCTGGTGCTTGCTCACCAGAAACCGCACCGATTCCGGCAAAGTGAAAAGCAGCAGCGCGCTGGAGAGCAGAGTTGCTATACCGTCGAGTGTGAACACAGTTTGATTAATTTTATTAATGGTTAATTGACATAACTAAAATTGCCGGTTAGGTTTTGCTCATCTTCAAGCCAACAACAAGAGAGCAACCGCTATGAGCAATTACGAAGGTCGCTGGAAAACCGTCAAGGTCGAAATCGAAGAGGGCATCGCCTGGGTCATCCTCAATCGTCCGGAAAAACGCAATGCCATGAGCCCGACCCTGAACCGCGAAATGATCGAGGTGCTGGAAGTCCTCGAACAGGATCCTGACGCCGGCGTGCTGGTGTTGACCGGTGCCGGTGAAGCCTGGACCGCCGGTATGGATTTGAAAGAGTACTTTCGCGAAGTGGATGCCGGCCCGGAAATCCTTCAGGAAAAGATTCGCCGCGAAGCCTCTCAGTGGCAATGGAAGCTGTTGCGCATGTACGCCAAACCGACCATCGCGATGGTCAACGGCTGGTGCTTTGGCGGTGGTTTCAGCCCATTGGTCGCCTGCGACCTGGCGATCTGCGCCGACGAGGCAACCTTCGGCCTGTCGGAAATCAACTGGGGCATTCCGCCGGGCAATCTGGTGAGCAAGGCCATGGCCGACACCGTGGGCCATCGCCAGTCGCTTTACTACATCATGACCGGCAAGACCTTTGGCGGGCAGAAAGCCGCCGAGATGGGCCTGGTCAACGAGAGTGTGCCGCTGGCGCAACTGCGTGACGTGACCGTCGACCTGGCGCGCAATCTGCTGGAGAAAAACCCGGTGGTGCTGCGTGCGGCCAAACAGGGTTTCAAACGCTGCCGCGAGCTGACCTGGGAGCAGAACGAGGACTACCTGTACGCCAAGCTCGACCAGTCGCGACTGCTCGACACCGAAGGCGGCCGCGAGCAGGGCATGAAGCAGTTCCTCGATGACAAAAGCATCAAACCCGGCCTGCAGACGTATAAACGCTGAAGTCCGCAGCGCACATCGGGCGCATCCTGCTGTTCGCTGCCGCGTCCTTGCCCTACTGTCATACCGCTTGAACGAATTCCCGATAAATACAATAAAGAGGAATCACCATGTTGGACGTGCCCCTGCTGATCGGCGGCAAGTCGTGCCCAGCCCGTGACGGGCGAACTTTCGAGCGCCGCAACCCGGTGACGGGCAAGGTCGTGTCGCGAGTGGCCGCCGCTACCCTCGAAGATGCCGATGCGGCGGTCGCCGCTGCCAAGGCCGCGTTTCCTGCCTGGGCCGCACTGGCGCCTAATGTACGGCGCACGCGCTTGCTCGCCGCCGCCGACCAATTGCAAGCGCGTACGGCTGAATTCGTCGCCGCCGCCGGGGAAACTGGCGCCATGGCGAACTGGTATGGCTTCAATGTGCAGCTGGCGGCCGGCATGCTGCGCGAGGCGGCGTCGATGACCACGCAGAACAATGGCGAAGTGATTCCCTCCGACGTCCCTGGCAATTTCGCCATGGCCCTGCGCCAACCCTGCGGGGTGGTGTTGGGGATTGCACCATGGAACGCCCCGGTTATTCTCGCCACTCGTGCGATTGCTATGCCTTTGGCTTGCGGTAATACCGTGGTGCTCAAAGCTTCCGAGCTGAGCCCGGCTGTGCATCGGTTGATCGGCCAGGTGTTGCAGGATGCGGGGCTGGGCGACGGGGTGGTCAATGTCATCAGCAATGCCCCGGCAGATGCCGCGGCCATAGTCGAGCGGCTGATCGCCAATCCGGCAGTGCGTCGAGTCAACTTCACCGGCTCCACCCATGTCGGACGCATCGTCGGTGAACTGTCGGCGCGACACCTCAAACCGGCACTTCTTGAGCTGGGTGGCAAGGCGCCGTTTCTGGTGCTGGACGACGCGGACCTCGACGCAGCGGTCGAGGCTGCAGCCTTCGGTGCCTACTTCAACCAGGGGCAGATTTGCATGTCCACCGAGCGCCTGATTGTCGATACCGGGGTTGCGGATGTCTTTGTCAGCAAGCTGGCGAGCAAGATCGCCACCTTGCGCGCTGGCAACCCGAACGCTGTCGACTCGGTACTGGGTTCCCTGGTCGATGCCGCAGCTGGCGAGCGCATCCGGGGGTTGATTGATGATGCCCTCGACAAGGGTGCACGCCTGGTTGCCGGTGGTCAGATCGAGGGCAGCATCATGCAGCCTACCTTGCTTGATGGCGTGACCCCCGAGATGCGCCTGTACCGCGAGGAGTCCTTCGGTCCGGTGGCGGTGCTGCTGCGTGGCGAGGACGACGAGGAGTTGCTGCGCCTGGCCAACGATTCCGAATTCGGTCTGTCGGCGGCGATCTTCAGTCGCGATACCGGGCGCGCCCTGGCCTTGGCCCAGAGGGTCGAGTCGGGCATCTGCCATATCAACGGACCGACCGTACACGATGAGGCGCAGATGCCCTTCGGCGGGGTCAAGTCCAGCGGCTACGGCAGTTTTGGCGGCAAAGCGGCGATCGAGCATTTCACTCAATTGCGCTGGGTCACTTTGCAGAATGGGTCACGGCACTACCCGATCTGATCGTTCGTTGCGTTTCTCGGGCTGCTGTCTCGTGCGAGCAGCCGCTTGCGAATGTAAACAAGGCATAACAATAACAAGGATGCAGCCAGACGCTGCCGTGCTTACACCGAGCCGCTTGAGTGCTGGTTGGTGCTGGCATGCCTTGATGGAGGATAACGACGTGAGTTCCGAATTCAGACCGCAACCCCAATCCGGCGTTGCTCAAACGCGTTACCGCCCCGTGTCCATCGGCCATTCTGCTGTGGAGGTCAGTGAACGTAACGGCAACTTGCACATGCGCTCCCTGGAGCCGCTGGCGTCACTGCCCATGCGCCTGCTTGACCGATTGGTGCATTGGGCACAGGTGCGTCCGCAGCAGACCTTTATCGCCGCCCGCGAACAAGGTGGCGATTGGCGCCGGGTCAGTTATGCCCAGATGTTCGACAGCGTTCGTGCCATCGCCCAGAGCCTGCTCGGCTACGGGCTTTCGGCCGAGCGACCGCTGGCGATCCTTTCGGGCAACGACATCGAGCATTTGCAGATCGCCTTGGGTGCGATGTATGCGGGGATTCCTTATTGTCCGGTTTCTCCGGCCTATTCGTTGCTATCTCAGGATTTCGCCAAGCTGCGGCATGTTTGCGATTTGCTGCAGCCGGGGTTGATATTTGTCAGCGACGCGGCCGCCTACCAGCGGGCGATCGATGCTGTGTTGCCAACCGAGACTCCATTGGTTGCCGTGCACGGACACGTGCCAGGGCGCAGTCAGGTGAATTTCGCCAGTCTGCTCGAACGCCCTGGCGGTGCCGAGGCCGATGTAGCTTTCACCGCCACGGGCCCGGACAGTATCGCCAAATTCCTGTTCACCTCGGGTTCGACCAAATTACCCAAGGCGGTCATCACCACCCAGCGTATGCTCTGCGCCAACCAGCAAATGCTGTTGCAGACCTTTCCAGTGTTTGGCGAGGAACCGCCGGTACTGGTGGACTGGCTACCGTGGAACCATACGTTCGGCGGCAGTCACAACGTTGGCATCGTGCTTTACAACGGTGGTACTTTTTATCTGGATGACGGCAAGCCCACGGCTCAGGGCTTCGCTGAAACCCTGCGCAATCTGACGGAAGTTTCGCCGACCGCCTACCTGACCGTACCCAAAGGCTGGGAGGAGCTGGTCTCGGCGCTGGAAAACGATGGCGAATTGCGTGAACGTTTTTTTGCCCATATGAAGCTGTTCTTTTTCGCAGCAGCCGGTCTCTCGCAGAGTGTCTGGGATCGGCTCGACCGGGTCGCAGAGCAACACTGTGGTGAACGCATCCGCATGATGGCCGGGCTCGGCATGACCGAAGCGTCTCCCTCTTGCACCTTCACCACCGGGCCGCTGTCGATGGCCGGTTACATCGGTCTGCCGGCGCCGGGTTGCGAGGTCCGGCTCGTACCGGTGGATGGCAAGCTGGAAGGACGTTTCCGTGGCCCGCACATCATGCCTGGCTACTGGCGTGCACCGCAGCAGACCGCCGAAGTCTTCGACGATGAGGGCTTCTACTGTTCCGGTGATGCCATCAAGCTGGCCGACCCGAGCGACCCGCAACTGGGTCTGATGTTCGATGGTCGTCTCGCCGAAGACTTCAAGTTGTCCTCTGGAGTGTTCGTCAGTGTTGGCCCCCTGCGCAATCGTGCGGTTCTCGAGGGCTCGCCCTATGTGCTGGACCTCGTTGTCGCGGCACCGGATCGCGAGTGCCTGGGCGCCTTGGTTTTTCCTCGTCTGTACGAGTGTCGTCGACTATCGGGGTTGACCAAGGCTGCCAGCGATGCCGAAGTTCTGGCCAGCGCGCCGGTTCGGGTGTGGTTCGCCGACTGGCTGCAACGCCTCAATCGCGAAGCCAGCGGCAACGCCAGTCGCCTTGAGTGGATCGCGGTGCTCGACGAGGCCGCGTCTATCGATCGTGGTGAAATCACTGACAAAGGCTCAATCAACCAGCGGGCAGTCTTGCAATGGCGTGCAGCCAAGGTCGAAGCGCTGTATCGCGGCGAAGACCCTTCGATCCTGCGCGCCGGTCCACGGTCTTGAATTACGCAGGGCAGTATTCGGCATTCAACGATGTGGCGATTCTTGAGGCCGTGCGCACGCCCTGGATCGACCTCGGCGGTGCGCTGGCCCAGGTATCACCCATCGATCTGGGCATCAAGGTCGGGCGTGAAGTGCTGGCCCGTGCCGGGCTCGATCCGCGGACAGTCGATACTGTGCTGGCGGGCTCCATGGCCCAGGCCAGCTTCGACGCCTACTTGCTGCCACGCCACATCGGTCTTTACAGTGGTGTGCCGCAACAGGTGCCTGCACTGGCGGTGCAGCGCATTTGCGCCACCGGCTTCGAGCTGCTGCGCCAGGCCGGTGGGCAACTTCGCGACGGCGCGGAACTGGCGCTGTGTGTGGGCGCCGAATCCATGTCGCGCAACCCGATTGCTGCCTACACCCATCGATACGGATTTCGGCTGGGTGCGTCGGTGGATTTCAAGGATTTCCTCTGGGAGGCGCTGTACGACCCAGCACCGGGACTGGACATGATCGCCACGGCGGAAAACCTTGCCAGGTGTCATGGCTTGAGTCGCGAAGCGGTGGATACCTATGCCCTCAACAGCCATGAGCAAGCATTGCAAACGCAGACTTCTGGCTGGTTCGCCGATGAAATCGTCGCAGTGCGCAACGAGTCATTCGAGCTGGACGGCTATCAGCCTCGGGGCATTACGCTGCCGCTTCGGGTAGACGAAGTCACCCTCGACAGCCACATTCGGTCCACTGATTTCCTCGCGTTGGCCAAGTTGCGAGCGATTCATTCGGAGGGCGTGCAAACCGCTGGCAACAGCTGTGCTGTGGTGGACGGTGCAGCGGCGGTGCTGGTCGGCCGCGCATCGGTGGGTACGCGACCGGCACTGGCAAACCTGCTGGCGACGGCAGTGGTCGGCGTGGCCCCGGAGTTCATGGGAATAGGCCCGGTTCCAGCGATCCAGTTGCTGCTGCAACGCAGCGGGTTGGCGCAGGACGATATCGCCCTGTTTGAAATCAACGAGGCGCAAGGCGCGCAAGTGCTGGCAGTAGCCCAGGCGCTGGAGCTGGATAGCAATCGGCTGAACCGCCGTGGCGGTTCGATTGCCCTCGGTCATCCGTTAGCTGCCACCGGCCTGCGTCTGGTGATGACTTTGGCCCGGCAGTTGCGCGAGCAGAATCTGCGCTATGGGATCGCCTCTGCCTGTGTCGGTGGCGGGCAGGGCATGGCCGTGCTGATCGAGAACCCGCAGTACCGCGACTAAGCCCTGTCTCCGCTTTGAGCAGCGCCGGGCAAGTATTGAGCGGCGAGAGACTTTCGCGACTTTCGACGATATGAGGCTTTCCATGTGGCACCACCAGGCGCCGCTGCGCGACATGCAATTCATCTTCGAACACTGGCTGACGGCTGGGCCATGTATACCGGCATTGCCCATGGCGCCTATCTGTGCTTTTTTCACCGAGCAGGGTTTTCGTCTGGCCAGCAATGCCTTGCAGGTGTTCGGTGGTTACGGCTACGTCGCCGAGTTCGCAATTGAGCAGACTCTGCGCGACAACCGAATCGCAATGATTTACGAGGGCAGTAACGAAATTCAGGCCAATGACCTGCTATTGCGCAAAGTATTGGGCGATGCCTGCTGTGCGAGTTGATCTCCAGCTTGTGCAAGGCTTGCGTTACTATGGCCGCCCACGTTTTCTGGAAGTTGCCTGGATGAGTAAGCCCGGTCAGTTGGTGCTGGTAGCGCTGCGCAAGATGATCGCTTCGGGCGAGCTGGTTGCTGGCGAACGACTGATGGAAATCCCCACGGCGGAGCTGTTCGGGGTGTCCCGGATGCCGGTGCGTATGGCGTTTCGAACCCTCGAACAGGAAGGGTTGCTGGTGCGGTTCGGCGGTCGAGGGTTTCAGGTGCGCTCGGTCAGTGCCGATGACATCGCCGGTGCCGTTGAAGTACGTGGAGTGCTCGAAGGTCTGGCAGCACGTCAGACTGCCGAGCGCGGACTCTCGGCAGAGGCGCGCGCGATCCTGGAACTATGCCTGCTGCAAGGTGACGAATTGTTCGACAAGGGCTATGTCACAGAAGACGACCTGGAGGTCTACCATGACCTCAACATGCGTTTCCATCAGGTGATCGTCGAAGGCAGTCACAACCCGGCCATCGCCGATGCGCTAGCTCGCAATGACCACCTGCCTTTTGCTTCGGTAACCGCGCTGGCGGTGGATCGCAACGACATGGCCCGCGAGTATCGGCGTTTCAACTACGCCCACATGCAACATCATGCCGTCTTCGATGCCTTGATCAATCGCCAGGGCGCCCGTGCCGAAGCGATCATGCGCGAACACGCCAACGCTACCCTGCGCTATGCCGAGATATTTGGTTCTGCGACAGCCAATGAGCGGATGAAGGTCATTCACCGCTCTGAGTGAGGCTCGGCCTTTTCAGAGGTCCAGCACCAGCAGCGATGATTTCGAGCGCGAGCAGCACGGAGTGAACTGATCATTAAGTGCCTGCTCATTTTCGGTGAGGAACAGGTCGCGGTGATCCGGCACGCCCTCCAGTACCCTGGTCAGGCACGTGCCGCAAATGCCTTGTTCGCAGGACGTGGCGATATTGATGCCATGGCTTTCCAGTACTTGAACCACGGTCTTGTCGGTCGGGATTTCGAAGACCTGGCCGGTGCTGCCAACCTTGACCGAAAAGCTCCCATCGTTACTGGTATCAGTGGGCGTGGCGGCAAAATATTCGCGGTGTAGCGAGTCTTCCTGCCAGCCTTGAGCCCTGGCGCTGTCCAGCACGTGCTGCATAAAACCGCCCGGACCGCAAACATACAGATGAACGTTTTCTCCCGGCTGGGCCAATACCCTGGCCGCGTTCAGCGCTGTCTCGGGTTGCTCATCGAAATGCAGAAATACCCGGTCGGCGAAAGACGAGTTCTTGATTCGTTCGACAAAGGCTGCACGCTCGCTCGAGCGTGCGCAGTAATGCATTTCGAAGTCCGCGTTGCTGTGGGCAAGACGTTCAGCCATGCACAGAATCGGTGTGATACCGATGCCGCCGGCAAACAACAGGCTGCGCCTGGCCTGGTGTACCAGCGGGAACAGATTGCGTGGCTCGCTGATGCGCAGGCGATCCCCGGTGTTGATCTGTTCGTGCAGGCATTGTGAGCCGCCGCGCGAGGCCGGATCTTTGAGCACGCCGATCAGGTAACGGTGGCGCTCTTCGGGGTGATTGCACAGGGAGTATTGACGGATGACTCCGCCGGGCAGGTGCACATCGATGTGCGCGCCGGCACTGAAGCCGGGCAGTGCGCTGTCATCGACGCTGGCCAATTCATAGCTGCAGATGTCCTGAGCTTCGTTTTTACGTGATACCACCACCACATCGATCATGCTTCATCCTCGGAGCGTTGCCACCACAGTGGTCACTTCTGGTTATTTTGAGATTGGGCTGCGCAAGGGACGGGCACGGCATGGCGTGCCCTGGCCTGGCCTGGTTATTGTGCGGTGGCGATCAATTGCGGCTCGGGGGCTCGCTCGCTGGCGATGATTCGTTCCAGGACGCGGCGGGACTGCACGCCGCCCGCATCAATATTGAGCTTGAGCACATTGCGCTGAGGGTGGTCCAGCAGGTTTTGTTGCTGGCGTTCGAGCATCTCCAGGTCTTCGCTGAAAATCTTCCCCTGACCCTCGCGAATGGTCGCGGTGAGCGCTTCATCCTGAGGATTGAAGTTGCGCGCCATGCCCCAGAAGTACCAGATGGAGGTGTCGGTTTCCGGAGTGATGAAGTCGACCACGATGCTGGATGCTTTGAACTCGGCGTCGGCGTGGTAGCCGCCTTTGCCGGCATGGGCGACACCCACTTCGATCAGTACGTGACTGGGGGGCGAGAAGCGGCAGATTTGCCAGCGGTCCACCGGCACATCGTCAGCCAGATTATTGCCGCGCAAGGCCATGCGCCAGAACGGCGGCGCCATGATGTTTTCCATGTGGCGTGCGGTGACCACATCGTCGCCCTCGACCGTCGTGGTCGGGGCGGCCTCATCGATTTCTTTCTGGCCGATGCTGGACGCATGCACGTAAGTCTCGTGCGTCAGATCCATGAGGTTGTCGATCATCAGGCGATAGTCGCAGGCGATGTGGAACAGACCGCCGCCGTATGCCCATTGATCGCTCACGGCCCACTCCAGGTGGTGGATCAGCGTTGGGTCAGCCTTGTCCTGTTCTCCGGGCCATACCCAGATAAAACCGTAACGTTCGACCACTGCGAAAGTCTTGTTGCAAGGGAAGCCGCGTACCCGTTGCCCTGGCATTTCGACAGTTTTTCCGTCGCAACCCATGACCAGTCCGTGATAGCCGCACACAAGGTTGCCGTTATCGACATAGCCCAATGAAAGCGGCGCGCCGCGATGCGGGCAAAAGTCCTCGACCGCTGCAACCTGGTTTTCCTGGCTGCGATAGAAAACGATTTTTTCGCCGCAGATCTGCCGCCCGAGAGGGCCTTGTGCAATTTCATCGGGGGTGCAGGCGACGTACCACGTGTTTTTTGGGTACATGAAAACTCTCCAGGTCATCGTTTGTTTTTGTTTTGATGGATCCATTAGGCGATAAGCAGATGCCGCAAGTCAACCTTGTCCTAGGCCATTTGTGGATATATTTGGGCTTAAAAAGCATGCTTTATTCAATGTGAGTTTGTTTTAAATATGTTTAATGGATCCATTGTAGGTTGTTCATGTACAAAAAAACCGCCAATGGCGGTTTTTTTGTGGGTGATCAACGTGGATGGCATTGCGCTTCAGGATGGCCGCTCTGCCGATGCCTGCTGGTACTTCCTCAGCCGATAGGCGAACTGCGCACGACTCAACCCCAACAGTCGTGCAGCCGCAGCCAGATTGCCTTCGCTCTGTTGAAGCGCTTCGTCGATCAAGCGCGACTCCAGCCCTTCAATGGAGAAACCGCGCTCCAGGCGGGTCAAGGCTTCCAGCAACGCGGGGCGATTCTGCGTGCTGGCAGGATCCTGGTCGATTGCCGCAAGGCTGCCAGTGTCGTCCAGCGAGTACATTTCCTTTGGCATTGGCTCGTTACGAAACAGATGGACCAGGTCGATCGATTGACCGTCCTCACTGGCGATCAGACCACGCTCCACCAGGTTTTGCAGTTCGCGCACGTTGCCGGGAAAGTCGTAGCGCAGCAACACTTTGAGCGCGCGCATGGTCAGCCCGGCGGGTTTGCGAGCATAGTCCTGGCAGAAGCGCCGCAGGAACGCGTTGACCAGTAACGGGATGTCGTCGCGTCGTTCACGCAGTGGCGGCAGGGTAATAGGGAAGACGTTCAGACGGTAGAACAAGTCCTCACGAAAATCTCCGGCCGCCACGGCTTTGCGCAGGTCTACATTGGTTGCCGCCACCACCCGGACATCAACCTTGATCGACTGGCCACCACCGACACGCTCGATTTCCCGTTCCTGCAATGCCCGCAGCAGCTTGCCCTGACCCGGCAGGCTAAGGCTGGCGATTTCATCAAGGAACAGGGTGCCGCCGTGAGCGCGTTCGAAGCGTCCGGGCCGCGATTGAGTCGCGCCCGTGTAGGCACCGCGTTCAACGCCGAACAATTCCGCCTCGATCAGGTTGTCCGGGATTGCGGCGCAGTTGAGGGCTATGAAAGGTGCTTGATGCCTTGGACTGAACTGATGCAATTGCCGAGCGAACAACTCCTTGCCGACCCCGGACTCGCCGCTGAACAACACCGTAGCGGGCGTTGGCGCCACGCGTTGCAAAGCAAGGGTGGCGGCGTTGAAGGCAGCGCTGGCGCCAATGGGTTTTGGCCCCGCGGGCAGATCGGTGTCGTCCTGAGGGGCAGATGCTGCCTGGACCGGGCGCTGCATGGGGGCGACGCTGGACGGCGATGCAGTGAGGTACCCCAGGTCCTGTTCGACATCGCCCCATTGTTCGGCGGTCTTGCCGACCACTCGGCAGGTTTCGTGGCCCATGCCCCGGCATTCGGTTTCACGAAAGATGACCAGGCGGCCGAATAGCCCGCTGACATAACCGATGGCATAGCCCAGCTCGGTCCAGCACACCGGGTCCTGGCCGATCCCGTAGGCGGCGATATGTTCGTCGGCCTCGCAGGAGTGATGCCAGAGGAACTCGCCTTCGTAGAAGCCGGAGTCGGCATCGAACTTGAAGTGCAGGGGTTCGACCTTGGTCATGCCCTCCAGAGTGTGCAAGCGAGTGCCAGCGGAGAAAACCGCTGCGGCATCGGCGTCCGGCCAACGCTCGCGGATCAGCCGTGCATCGCGTGCGCCTGACAGGTAACCGGTGCGGGTAAACAGGCCACGGGTCTGTTCCAGGCCCTGGCGATCAATGATCTCGCGCCGCAATGCGCCGAAGGATGAACTGTGCAATAGCAGCATGCGCTGATCGTTGAGCCAGATGCGTCCGTCGACAGGGGAAAAGAACAGGCATTCGGTCAACTCGGCTAGCGTCGGTGAGTTGCCCTCGGCCAGCTGGGTGCTGTCCCCGCGAGGCGAGAAATGTTCCTCCCGGATTGCGAGTCCGGGAAACAGCATGTTGGGGTTATTCATTGTTATGCCCCTGAACGCAATGACTGGTCGAAATGAGTAACTATTGAAACAGTTATTAAACATAACTTTATCATTTGAACAAGTGGCCCGTGGCTGACGGAGCGTCGAGACCGGAGTCCCATGTTTGGATACTCATCCTCAGCCCACAGGCCAGAGCCTTCGCCATCTAAATAACCTTGGGACTCTGGAAGTCGGCACAGCCCTTGCTCTAGTGCTTTCACGACGCAGACGACTTCACCGCTTCAGCACGGTGTCGTCGGGCGATGACAAGCACAAGAGCCGGGAGGCCGAAATGTCGGTAAGTGAACCCTCTGATTTTCTGCGGGACGAGATGTGGCACGAACGCATCTTCAATGGCGACTGGATACGCCCATTGGGCGGCAGCAATAGCGTGCGCGAGCCAGCCACCGGCGAGGTGTTGACTGTCACCGGCCTGGCCGATGCGGCGGACATCGCGCTTGCCAGTCTCACCGCTGCCCGTGTCCAGCCTGCCTGGGCAGCGTTGGGTCCGCGCGAGCGGGCGGAGATTTTTCGCAAAGCAGCAGCACTGGCCCAGCAACACTTTGCCGAGCTGGCGCTTTACATCGCTCGGGAAAGCGGCGGCAGTCTGTTCAAGGGCGAACATGAGGTCCGTGAGGCGATCGTCCTGCTGCATCAGGCGGCCGGTCTACTGTCGCAACCCCATGGCCTGGTTCTTCCGAGCGAGGCAGGGCGCCTGTCCTATGCACGTCGGTTGCCCCATGGCGTGGTCGGGGTGATTTCTCCGTTCAACTTTCCTCTGGTGCTTTCTCTTCGCTCGGTAGCACCCGCGCTTGCGGCTGGCAACGCCGTGGTGCTCAAGCCCGATCCGCAGACCCCGGTCAGTGGTGGCTTCATCATTGCCCGGTTATTCGAGGCAGCGGGTCTGCCTGACGGCCTGTTGCAGGTTTTGCCGGGCGCAGCGCTGGCTGGTGAAGCGCTGTGCCGCGATCCGCACGTGCGAATGATTGCATTCACCGGCTCTACTGCGGCGGGACGCAAGGTCGCGGAGGTGGCTGGTCGTCATCTAAAAAAAGTAGCCCTGGAGCTGGGCGGCAAAAATTCTCTGATCGTGCTCGAAGACGCCGATCTCGACCTGGCGGCCAGCAACGCCGCCTGGGGGGCCTGGTTGCATCAGGGGCAAATCTGCATGGCCACTGGACGCATCCTGGCTCATGAGTCGATCGCTGCAGAGCTGGTCCGCAGGCTGGCAGAGAAAGCACGGGCGATCACCGTCGGCAATGCCGCTCGCGGCGAGGCTGTGCTGGGACCTTTGATCAACAAACGACAGTTGCAACGTGTGCATGAAATCGTGACAGAGAGTGTGAGGGCCGGGGCAACTCTGGAAGCCGGCGGCGAGTTTGAACAGCTCTTCTATCAACCTACGGTTCTTTCAGGCGTGCGTCCGGGCATGCGTGCGTTCGACGAGGAGATCTTCGGTCCGGTGGCCACGGTGGTGAGTTTTGCCAGTGATGAAGAGGCCATCCAATTGGCCAATCGCACCGAGTACGGCCTGTCCGCGGGGATCATCTCGCCTTCGGTCGGGCGCGCGATGGCAATTGGCGAGCAACTCAATTGCGGTCTGCTGCACATCAACGATCAGACGGTGGCCGACGAATGCATCAATCCATTCGGCGGGCGCGGCAGTTCGGGAAATGCCGGCAGCGTTGGCGGCCCGGCCGATTGGGACGAATACACCCAATGGCAATGGGTGACGGTCAAGGATAAGGCGCCGCGCTACCCATTCTGATGGGGCAAGGGTCGACTAGGGTGGTCGGTCCACCGGGCGAGTCCACAAAAACAATAAGAGGACGCAACATGAAACTCGACAACAAGATTGTACTGGTAACTGGGGTTTCCTCAGGAATCGGCGCGGCCACTGCAAGCCTGCTGCGCGCTCACGGCGCTCAGGTGATTGGTGTGGATCTCAAGGCTCCGTACATGACCCTGGACGGGTTTGTCCTGGGCGACCTGAGCAGTGCCGAGAGCATCGACCGGCTCTTGCCGCAGTTACCGGCACGGATCGACAGCCTGTGCAATATAGCCGGGGTCCCGGGCACTGCAAACCCGCAACTGCTGGCGCAGGTCAACTACCTGGGGCTGCGTCACCTGACCCGTGCGCTGCTGCCGCGCATCACGGCTGGCGGCAGCATCGTCAATATCGCTTCGATCCTCGGCGCCGAGTGGCCGTTGCGCCTGACGCTGCACAAGGAGCTGGCGCACATTGAAGATTTTGCTGCTGCGCAAGCCTGGCTGGCCGAACACGCGGTACCGGACGAGACCTGCTACCAGTATTTCAAGGAAGCCTTGATCGTTTGGAACTACCGGCAGGCCCAGCAATGGTTTCTGGAACATTCGGTGCGCATGAACAGCGTTGCGCCGGGCCCGGTTTTCACACCCATTCTTGGCGACTTCGTGAGCATGCTCGGCGAGGCCCGGACCCAGGCCGATGCCCATCGCATTAAACGCCCCGGTTATGCCGATGAGGTAGCGGCGGTGATCGCTTTCCTGTGTGCCGACGAGTCGCGCTGGATCAACGGCGTCAACCTGGCGGTCGATGGCGGCCTGGCCTCCACATACATCTAAAGCTCAATCCGGTAGACAGCGGTGCAGGCCGCTGTTCGAGCGTGTTGGCTGACACCCTGCGTGCACGGCCAAGCCAAAAATAAAAATAATGAGGAGCGTCCATGGACAACGTAAAAGTTTGCTTTCGTTTTAAGCATTGCGCCCTGTTTCTGGCGTTATGCAGCGCAGGCGTGATGGTCGAAAGGGTCGAGGCCATGCAAATGGACCTCGGTGATTCCGACTGGAAACTGCGCTGGGACAACACCATCAAATACAGCCAGGCCTGGCGTCTACAGGGTCAGGACAGTCGTTTAGTCAATGCGCCCACCGCCAACGGCCTGTTTCCCTCGATCCAGAGCCAGGGCGATAAAAATTTCAGTAGCGGTCTGGTCTCCAACCGTCTGGACCTGTTTTCCGAAATGGACCTCAGCCGGCAAAACTACGGGCTGCGTGTGAGTGGCGCGGCTTGGTACGACGATATCTACAACAAGGCCACCGACAGCAGCGAGCAAACGCATTTCCTCAGCGAGACCCGCAAACTCCATGGCCGTAACGGTGAAATCCTCGACGCCTTTGTATTCCTGCGCGGAGACCTCGGTGAAGACTCCCAGGGTGTGGTGCGTCTGGGGCGACACAGCCTGATCTACGGTGAAAGCCTGTTCTACGGCGGCAACGGGATTGCCAATGCCCAGGGCCCGACCGACGTGGTCAAGTTGCTTAGCGTGCCGGGGACCCAGTTCAAAGAGATTCTGCGTCCGGTCAATCAGATATCCGGGCAGTTGCAGATCAACCCGCAGTTGTCGGTGGGCGCTTACTACCAGTTCGAGTGGGAGCGCTCCAACCTGCCTGGCGCCGGCAGTTACCTGAGCGATACCGATGCCATCGGTTACGGCAGCGGTTCGCTGCGCGAAGTGTTTGGTAACGACACGGTGAATGGCGGCGATTTGAAAGCGAGAAATTCGGGGCAAGGGGGGATGCAAATTCGCTTTAAACCGACCGGGACCGAGCTGGAACTGGGCTTTTACGCTGCGCAGTATCACGACAAGGCCCCGATTGGCCTGTACGCCTACCTCGATGGTGCGGCTGCGGCGGCCACCGGACTGCCCATCCTCGGTTCTTATCGTCAGGTCTACGCCGAAGATATCAAGACTGCCGGTGTCAGCTTTTCCACGGCCTATGGCCCGTTCAACTTTGCCGGCGAAACGTCTGTGCGCTGGAATGCTCCGCTGGTGAGCAATCTGCAAGTGGTAACCCCGGGGATGGAAGCGGACGGTGGCGATAACTCGCTATTTGCTCGGGGTAAAACCGCGCACGCCAACTTGTCGGCCATTTACCTGTTATCACCGAACGCCTTCTGGGACGGCGGCTCGGCATTGGCCGAACTGGCCTGGAACCGCACCCTGAGCATCACCGAGAACGCTGCGGCGCTGGATTCCAACACAACCCGAGATGCGACAGCCCTTAGGGTATTGATGGAGCCGTCGTACTTCCAGGTTATCGACGGGGTTGACCTGACGGTGCCTATTGGCATGGGGATCGTGCTCGACGGGCGCTCTTCGGCCGTCAACAAATCGGGCTTCGGCAATACCCACTCCGGTGACTGGAGCGTCGGGCTCAAGGCGACCTATTTGCAGCGCTGGGATGTGGGCCTGAACTACGTGAACTTCTTCGGTGCCCCGAAAGCCGGGCTTCGAGAGGACGGAAACTTCAGCTACGGGCAGTCACTGGCCGACCGTGACTTCGTCTCTCTCTACTTGAAAACCTCATTCTAATAAGGTGGATTCGCCATGCAGAACAAAGCATTTCTCAACACATGCGTCCTCACCTTGGCCTTGGCCGGCATGTGCCTCGCACAAGCGCAGGCTGCAGTGTCGCCTGAGCAGGCAGCACGTTTGAAAACCGACCTGACGCCCGTTGGCGCGGAGCGCGCCGGCAATGCCGATGGCAGCATCCCGGCCTGGAGCGGCGGCTACACCAAGGTTGCGCCCGGCTACAAACCGGGTGACAAACGTCCCGATCCATTTGCAGCAGAGAAGCCGCTGTATTCGATCAGCGCCTCGAATATGCAGCAGCACGCTGATCAGTTGGCCGAAGGCACCAAGCTTCTGCTGAAGAAATACCCGGACTATCGCCTGGACGTCTACCCGACCCATCGCTCGGCAGCCGCCCCGCAATGGGTCTATGACAACACCGCCAAGAATGCCATCCGCGCCACGCTGGACGTTGAGAGCGAGAAAGTCGCCAGCGCCTACGGCGGCATTCCGTTCCCGATTCCGGACAATG
Source organism: Pseudomonas sp. DSP3-2-3 (assembly GCF_049898225.1). Lineage (NCBI taxonomy): Bacteria > Pseudomonadati > Pseudomonadota > Gammaproteobacteria > Pseudomonadales > Pseudomonadaceae > Pseudomonas > Pseudomonas sp. DSP3-2-3. The sequence goes on from NZ_JAFCXH010000011.1 coordinate 27,592, forward strand.
GCGCACAAGTACTGTGGAACTACCGGTTGTCCTGGCAGGGCGGCGACACTATCTATGCACCTTTCGATACCTGGCTGATGACCGCCGGCGGCAAGAAAGTCCAGGCGACTCGCGCCCAGTACACCTACCAGTTTCCCTACTACGTCGAAGGCGGCAGCCTGGAAAACTATTCCGGCAAGTACCTGCTCGGCAAGCTGCTGACCGAACTGCCGTCGTCCAAGGCTGGCGAAGGTCTGATGACCCATTGGGACCTGGATCCGGCCAACCGGGCGGCATGGCAGTATCTGGTTGGACAGCGCCGTGTGCGTCGGGCACCGAATATTGCTTATGACACACCGGACTTTGTGACCTCCGGAGTCGGCTTCTTCGATGAGGCGTTCATGCTGTTCGGGCCGACCGATCGCTACGACCTCAAGCTGATGGGCAAGAAAGAACTGATCGTCGCCTACAACAACAACCGCGCCGGTCTGGCCAAGAGCGACGATTTGGTCAAACAGAACTTCCTCAATCCCGATCTGGTGCGCTGGGAGAAGCATCGGGTCTGGGTGGTCGAGGCCACGCTTAAATCCGGCAAGCGCCATGTGGTGCCGCGTCGGACCTACTACGTCGACGAGGACTCCTGGCAGATCCTGATGGCCGACGGATATGACGCCCAGGGCAAACTGGGGCGCCAGATGTATTCGCTGACGCTGTTGGCACCGGACCTGCCAGCGCTCACTGCACAGGTCATGTGGGGCAGTTACAACCTCGACACCGGCGCCTACTTCCTCAACTCATCGAGCAATGACCTGGCGGTTCAGTACCAGAAAGTCGCGAAGCCTTCGGCCTCCTACTTCACGCCGGATGCCATGGCCAACGAAAACATGCGTTGAACCCTGAGTGGCTGTGGCGGGCGAAAAGCTCGTCACGGTCGCTGGAAATTTTCCGAGCGGAATAAAGACATGAGCATCGAAAAGTTCTTAGCACGCGGCGGCCTGCGACGGGGCGCGTGTGCCCTGGGGTTGTGCCTGATGGCGAGCACGTCCGTGGGCACGCAGGCTGCAACGTTCGCGGTATTACAGCAGCCGGCATTGTCGACCGCCAAGGCTCAGCGCGCGGTAATGCTCGGGTTGGCCCGGGCCGGGGAGCGTTTGGTGGCGGTCGGAGAGCGGGGCATCGTGTTGCTCTCGGACGACTCGGGGAAAAGTTGGCGCCAGGCCAGCGTGCCGGTCAGCGTCAGCCTGACGGCGGTGCAGTTTGTCGACGCTGAGCAGGGTTGGGCGGTGGGTCATCTGGGTGTCGTACTTCACAGCAAGGACGGGGGTGAAACCTGGCACAAACAGCTCGACGGTGAAGGTGCCGCCAGGCTGGCGGTGCAGGCTGCGGAGCGTGATGCCGACCAACCGGGTGGTGCCAGCCACCTGAAACAGGCACGGCAACTGCTGGGCGATGGACCGGACAAGCCGTTTCTCGACCTGTACTTCAGTGACCGGCTGCATGGCTACATTGTCGGTGCCTATAACCAGATCTACCGCACTGACGACGGCGGGCGCAGTTGGCAACCGAGGATGCGCCATGTGGACAACCCCCAGGGCCTCAACCTGTATGGCATCCGGGCTTCGGGCACTGATCTGCTGCTGGTGGGAGAGCGCGGTTTGCTGTTGCGTTCGACCGATGCGGGGGCTTCCTTCAAGGCCTTGAAATCACCTTATGAAGGCAGCTTTTTCGGCCTGCTCGGCACGAGCAGTGGCGCTTTGATTGCCTATGGATTGCGCGGCAACGCCTGGTGGTCCGATGACCGTGGCAACAGCTGGCGGCGCCTCGATACCGGCGTCCACTCAACGCTGGCGAGCGCCATCGAACTGCGCGACGGCAGTCTGCTGGTGGTCAGCCAGAGCGGTGAACTCTTGTTCAGCCACGACCAGGGTCGCAGCTTCAACAAACGTCAGAGCCGCAGCGGCGCGACGGTCGCCGCCGTGCAGCAGGCGGCGGACGGCAGTCTGGCCAGCGTCGGTTTGAGCGGCGTGGCCGCTGACCAGGATCCGCGGGCATCCGGCCAACCTTGAAACTTCACGGTGTAGCGCTATCGGGCCGAGGCCCGTGCAACAGGAGTCAGACTTGAAAGACGACAAAACCCAAACCGTGATCGGCCGCCTGGAAGACTTTGACCGGGCTTCGGGCAACTTCGCCGAGCGGGCGATCTTCAACCATCGACCGCTGGTGATCCTGCTGTGCCTGCTGGTGACCCTGCTGCTTGGCTGGCAAGCCACGCGCATCGGCATCAACGCCAGTTATGAGAAGACCATCCCGACCGGCCACCCCTACGTCGCCAACTTCCTGGAAAATCGCAGCGAGTTGAGCGGCCTGGGCAACTCGCTGCGCATCGCCGTGGAAGTCAAGCAGGGCAGCATCTTCACCAAGGAGTACCTCGACACTCTGGTCAGGCTCAATGACGAGCTCTATCTGCTGCCAGGCGTCGATCGGCCTTACATGAAGTCGTTATGGACCCCGACCACACGCTGGACCGCCGTTACGGAAGAAGGCCTGGATGGGGGCACGGTGATTCCCGACGACTACGATGGCTCTGCCGCCAGTATCGAACAGGTGCGAACCAACGTCGCCCGCTCGGGCGAGGTCGGTCAGTTGGTGGCCGGCAACTTCAAGTCCAGTGTGATCTTCGTGCCCCTGCTGGAAATCAGCCCGCAGACCGGCAAGCCGCTGGACTACGGTGAGTTTTCTCGACAACTGGAAACCCTGCGGGACAAGTACGAGACCGATGGTGTGCAGATTCACATCACCGGATTTACCAAGATTGTCGGCGATCTGATCGAGGGGATGACCCAGGTACTGCTGTTTTTCGTGGTGGCGGTACTGGTGACCGTGGTCGTGCTCTATGGCTACACCCGTTGCGCGCGCAGTACCCTGGTGGTGGTGACGTGCTCGCTGGTGGCAGTGGTCTGGCAGCTCGGTCTGCTCGCCACCCTCGGTTATGAGCTGGACCCTTATTCGGCGCTGGTGCCGTTTCTGGTATTTGCCATCGGCATGAGCCATGGTGCGCAAAAGATGAACGGCATCATGCAGGACGTCGGTCGCGGCACCCATCGGGTGGTCGCCGCGCGTTATACCTTCCGCCGACTGTTCGCCGCCGGCATGACCGCGTTGCTCTGTGATGCAGTGGGCTTTGCGGTGTTGCTGCTGATCAATATCCGGGTGATCCAGGACCTGGCGGTTACCGCCAGCCTCGGCGTGGCGGTGCTGATCTTCACCAACCTGATTCTGCTGCCAATCCTGCTCAGCTATTTCGGTGTCAGCCCGGCAGCGGCGCTACGCAGCCTGAGTTCGGAAACCGCCGAGCTGCAGGCGCAGATCAAACATCCGTTGTGGCGTTTTCTCGATCTGTTCACCCATCGTCGCTGGGCCATTGGCGCCATGCTGGGCGGCCTGCTGCTGGCAGCGTTCGGTTTTGCCGTGAGCCTGCACCTGAAAATTGGCGATCTTGATCCCGGCGCTCCGGAGCTGCGCGCCGACTCGCGCTACAACCGCGATGCGCTATTCATGACCCGTAACTATGCGGCCAGCTCGGATATTTTCGTGGTCATGATCAAAACCCCGGAAGATCAGTGCACACGCTACGCCAGCCTGTCCGCAGTGGATGCGCTGGCCTCTCGGCTGGAGCAATTGCCGGGAGTGGAGTCGACCACCTCCATGGCGGCGCTGAGCAAGATCGCCACGGTGGGTTACAACGAAGGTAACTTCAAATGGTATGAGCTGATTCCCAATGACGGCGCGTTGGGTGCGGTGCAGACCCGAGCGCCTCGGGAGCTGTTCAATCAAGGTTGCTCGATGCTGTCGCTGTACGTTTACCTGGCCGATCACAAGGCCGATACCCTGAACCGGGTAGTGGAGGCCAGCGAGAAATTTATCGCTGAGCATCAGGTGCCAGAGGTCAAATTCATGTTGGCCGCCGGCAGTGCCGGGATCGAAGCCGCGACCAATATCGTGGTGAAAAAATCCATGAACGAGATGCTGTTCTGGGTCTACGGTGCGGTCAGCCTGTTATGCCTGCTGACCTTCCGCAGTTGGCGCGCCACCCTCTGTGCAATGCTGCCGCTGATGCTCACCTCGATTCTTTGCGAGGCGCTGATGGTGAGTCTGGGCATGGGAGTGAAAGTCGCTACGCTGCCAGTGATCGCACTCGGTGTGGGCATCGGCGTTGACTACGCGCTCTATGTGTTGAGCGTGATCCTGGCTCGAATGCGTGCCGGCGATACCCTGGCCCAAGCGTATTACCAGTCGCTGCTGTTCACCGGCAAAGTGGTCTTGCTGACTGGCATGACACTGGCGGTGGCGGTGTCGACCTGGGCTTTCTCACCGATCAAGTTCCAGGCGGACATGGGCATCCTGCTGGCCTTCATGTTCCTGGTGAACATGCTCGGCGCCTTGATCCTGCTGCCGGCATTGGCCTGGCTGCTGCTGCCGCAGAAGGTCTTCGCAAAAAAGCCTGAAACGAGTCTGCTTGCGCAGCCAGTCAAGGAGAGCTGAAGGTCTCGGCAAAGGAGATGCACCACGACAACGGGCAGGGAGTCCGGGGCGTTGTGGTGGTCGGTGCCGCAGCAAGACTCTGATCAATTGGCTACAGCTCGGGGAGGCAGCATGAAGTTTCGCTCCTTACAAATATCCGCCACGTTTTTGGCCGGCAGTATCTTGATCCTGGCGGTGGCGGCCTTGCTGATGTTCACCTTTTATTCCAGTCACCAGACTCGCGTGTTTATGAAAGTGGGGGCCGCAAGATCTTGTTGCCGATCTTTTCGGTCCCGATAAAGGTCCATGGGCAGTTCATCGGGATTGCCGCAGACGCGTCTTCGGTGGACTTCATCCAGGGGCTGGTCACAAAGTCGAGCCAGGCACTGTATGACGGCGCTGCTCAAGTCGCCCTGTTCGGCCAGAACCAACACCTGATTGCATACAGCATGAATCCGCTACTGATTACCTAGCCCGCCGCCAGCCTGCTCGCCCTGAATGCGGCGATTGAAGCCACCAGGGCCGGGGTTTTGCCGTGGTCGCGGACGAGGTCAGGAGCCTGGCGCGCAAAAAACGCAGAATGCCAATGGAGAAATTCAGAGGCTTATCCAGCAATTGCAAAGAGGCACGCAGGAGGCGGTCGATGCCATGCAGGTCAATCAGGAGAAGGCTTCCCACAGCGTGCAGCAATCGGCACAGGTCAGTCAGTCGTTGGACCGGATTGTCGAGGCGGTTTCGGTGATTACCCCTATGAACATGCAGATCGCCAGCACGGTCGAGCAGCAAGCAGCGGTGGCCGACGAGATCCAGCAGAACATTGCGAATATCGATGCAGTGGCCACGGCGGTGACACAAGGGACGGATCAAGCATCAGAAGCCAGCACGCGATTGAACAGGCTCGCCGACCACCAGCGGGATTTGGTGTGCCGACTCCATACGCAGCCTGGATAGCGAGATGAGCAAGCACGTTCAAGCGCCTCTCTGGCGCGTTGCGCAACCGGTTCTGCATTTCCTCTAGTGCTGCTCATGTTCCAGCGTCGAACTCGTCACTCAGTGCCTGGTGTGACCTTGTGGGCCGCTCAGTTGACTGGAATCCTCCATGGCCGCGCGCGAAGCGGGCACTTTGATACTATGCTCATGCCACTGCAGGCAATGTACTGGTTTCAATTGTCGGTCGCCAAGGAAAGGAGTCTGTATGTGTCTGGTTCTTCATGGCGGTTCTATTTTTGGAACGACCGAATGAGCAGTCTGGCCGTGTATGCGAAAGCCCTCGCACGCGCCATACAGGGAGACGCTCAATGCCTGCGCCAAACTTCACATGGTCGACGATCTCCAATCTGCAGGCCGACTGCTCCAACCAGACCAGGCAGTTGACCCAGGCTGTCGGCAGGTGCAGGCGGATTACTGTTGTTAAATCCCGGGCACGATGGAGAACAGCATGAATACTAAACCGATCCACAAAATCTTGTGGCGCTTCGCCGGCTGCGTAACCGGGCTGGCGTTGGTTGCTGCCAATCCAGCCCAGGCTGCCGGCGGCGGCATCGCCGGCGACCCTACCGCAAGTCATAGCATTGCCTTCAGCAACTCCTACGCGGGCAGCGATTTCCGCAAGGTGATGGTGCGCAACTGGCAGGAGATTGCGATCCAGGCGCAAAGGGATGGCTTGATCGGGGAGGCCCCGGTGGTCAGCGCCAATAACTCGGCGTCGGAACAAGCGGCCCATATCCAGGACATGATCGTCAAGGGCGTCAACGCTATCGTCATCCTGGCTGCGTCCGACACGGCCCTCAACGGGGTGATCCGCGATGCCTGCAACGCTGGCATCGTGGTAGTCGTCATGGCCAGCCTGGTCACCGAACGCTGCGCCTATACCGTGGACTACAATTGGTCCGCCATGGGCCGCGTGGAAATGGATTATGTCGCCGAGCGCCTCAAGGGGAACGGAACGCTGCTAGAGATCCGCGGCATTGCCGGCGATGCCACCGATAAAAACATCAGCGACGGCATTCGCAAGGCCGCCAGCGACTATCCGGGTCTGAGGTTCGCCAAGACTGTGTACGGGAACTGGACGGCTTCCGTCGCACGCAAAGAGGTGGCGCTGGCGCTGCCTTCGCTGCCCAGCATTGATGCCGTCGCTACTCAGGGGGGCGACGGTTATGGCGCGGCCATGGCGTTCAAGGCGGCGGGACGCCCTTTGCCGATCATCGTGATGGGGAACCGTCAGGACGAACTCGCCCTGTGGAAACAGGAACGCGATGCCAATGGCTACGAGACCGTCTCGGTCTCCGCCTCCCCGAGCGTCTCCCAGGTGGGTTTCTGGGTGGCCCAGCAGATTCTGGCGGGCAAGCAGGTGCCTAAGTTCGTCGAGGTGCCGCTGGTACGCATCGATGCGAAAGACCTGGACGCCTGGCTCGCCACTATGCCCGTGGGCGGCGCCGCCAATCCTTTCTACAGCCAGGCTTCCGTTGCGGCGATGATCGACGCGGCCATCAACAATACGGCGCCGCCGGCGCCTTTGCCGGAGGTTATGAAGCAGTAGCGGCGGGCGGGGATGCGAGGCGCCATGTTGACATTCAAACCAGTCAGGGACAGGCCCATTGCCGTCAAAATTGGCCTGGCGGTCGCCGCACTGGTGTTCCTGATGCTGGCGGTATCGCTCGTGAACCTCTACGGCCTGCGAGGCATGGTACGTGCAGTGGATTCTGCCAGCCATTCCGCGGAAATTCTGGCGTCGGTCAACGGGGCCACCGAGCGGGTGGAAAACTTCATCGCCACCCGCGACCAGGAAAGCCTGTTCCAGGCCGAAGGCATGGTGGCGACGGCTATTGCCGGCCTCAGCGCCATTCCGGTGGCTGAGGCCGAATCGCTCAAGGGCAGTCTGGAGAGGCTCGCCGCAGCGATCGCCACCTTGCGGGCGGCGACCCTGACCATGGATGGCGAAACGGAGAACATGACAGCCCATTACGGCCGGATGCGAGAGGCGACGATCCTCGTTGAACAAGGCATCGCCGAAGGGTTGAAGGGGATTGATTTCCGCGCCGCTGACCACAAGGCGCGGGTGAGCAACATCGAAAGCGCCCATCGCATCCTGGATATCCTGCGCAACGGCGAACGGATCATCACCGCCAATGTGGCCAGGATGCTGGTGACCGGCGATGGGGCGGCCGCCACTGCAGCGCGGAACGCCTGCGCGGCACTTCCGCCTGTGGTCGAGCAATTGCGTGAGGTGATGGGGACGCCGCAGGAGGGAGAGATCCTGGACCAGTTGGCGACGGCGGTCGCTGCTGCCAGCCTGGCGGTCGAGCACCTTGGCGAGGCGCCCAGACACCAGGAAGGTGAGGCTTTGCGGCATCTCGCCGCCGTCGGGGATGTGGCCGAGCGCCTTGAGGCGATGCTGGCTGAAGTGGACGAGCACGTTGCCCATGACGCAAACGACATTCAGGCAGCAACCGGTTTGCTGAACAATGCAGCCGCGTTGTCCAAGCGTTTCGCCGAGCGCGTTGCCACCCTGGAGGCCCAGACCTTGTCGTTTCGCCTGTCACCGTCGGCCGAGGTCGCCGGTTCTGTCGGCGACATCCTGGACGAGCTCTCCCGTCTCGCTCGCGTTCTCCCTTCGTCCATGGGGCTGCAAGCCAAGGCTACGCCCCTGACGGTCAGCGATCAGATTGCTGGCTACCGGGCGGCATTCGCCAGGTTCCATCAGGCGAGCAACTCCTTGAGCGGCGCACGCGACCAGGTTCGCAACGAGGCACGGAGCGCCGGCCTGTTGGTTGCGCGCTTCGCTGGCGAAGCGCGCTCCGACGCCTTGGTCCACAATGATCGCGGCATGCTTGCGACGATAGTCGCGGGTACCGTCGCCATCCTGCTGGCTGGCGCCATCGCCTGGAGCACGTCGCGGTTTGTCGCGCAGCCCATCGTGGCCCTGGCCTCGGTCATGCGTCGGCTTGCGGCCGGCGACCTGAACGCCGAGATCGCCAGCGCCGGACGCGGCGACGAGATTGGGATCATGACCCGCGCCGTACGGGTGTTCCAGGAGAATGCCCTGCGCATCCGGGTGCTGGAGGCCGAGGCCGAAGCCGAACGACAGCAAGTCCAGGCCTCTTTGGAAAGAATGGTCGCCGAACGGACCGACACGCTGCACCAGCAGACCGAGGTGCTGGAGGCGCAGGCCGTCGAACTCATTCAGGCGCGCAACCAGGCCGAGACGGCTAACCAGGCAAAGAGCGATTTCGTTGCCACGGTCAGCCACGAACTGCGCACCCCTCTGACCCTCATTCTCGCCCCGCTGGAGCAGCTCTCGGCGGCGACCATACCCCCGGCGGACTGGCGTGTGCAAATCGACCGCGCCCAACGCAATGCGCTGCGCTTGATGAACCGGGTGAACGACATCCTGGATTTCTCCAAGGCCCAAGCGGGCAAGTTTGAGCTGTGTCCGGCACCCATTGACTTGAACAAGGCGGTGGGTGTGCTGGCCGAGGATGCCGCCATGGTCGCCAAGGGCAAAGGCTGCACTTTAACTTTCAGCATCGATCCTGCGCTCGGCACGGTTTTCCTGGACCCCCGACACTTCGAGAAAATTCTTCTCAACCTGGTGAGCAATGCCATCAAGTTCACGCCCGCTGGCGGCACCGTGCACCTGGCAGTAACTCCGCTTGATGGCGAGCGATTTGAACTCGCGGTGCAAGACTCGGGGATTGGCATTGCGCCAGACAAACTGCCGCTGCTGTTCCAGCGTTTTTCCCAGATCGACAATTCCGCCACGCGCCACTACAGCGGCACAGGCATCGGTCTCGCCCTGGTCAAGGATCTGGTCGAACTGATGGGGGGCGAAGTCGGCGTCAACAGTGAGCCTGGACGGGGGTCGTGCTTCTTTGTTCGACTTCCGTTGGGGGCTGAGCAAAACACCTTTCCGACCGAAGCCAGCAATATGCACGAGCAAACGTCACCGAGCACAACGAGCACGATCGAGCAGCGCCACCTGCGTTTCGACGACGGCCACCATGGCAGCAGCAACGACCGGGCTTCGACGGAAGGCGCGGACGACGGGCAGCACCCGGAGCACGCCTTGCAGTCCAGGGTGCTAGTGGTAGACGACAGCCCGGAAATGCTCAGCTACCTCAGCGAACTTTTGCACAACGACTACATCGTCGCCACCGCAGCTGATGGCGAGCAGGCCTGGGCACTCCTGCAACGTCGACCAATCGATGTCGTCGTCTCGGATGTGATGATGCCGGAGCTCGACGGCTTTGGCCTGACAGCCAGAATCAAAGCCAGCGCCGGTTTCGCCCATTTACCCGTGATCCTGTTGACCGCCCGCGGCGGCAGCGAGGCCTGCGTTTCCGGGCTGGAGAGTGGCGCCGACGACTATATCGCCAAACCCTTCTCGCCGCTGGAGCTCAAGGCTCGCGTACGCGCGGCGATACGCATGAGCCAAGTGCAAACCGAACTGCATGCAAAGTCCCGTCAGGCGGGCATGGCCGAAATCGCCACTACTGTGCTGCATAACGTCGGCAACGTCCTCAACAGCGTGAACCTATCGGCAGAACTGGTCAGCAGCCAGATGCGCACCTCCAAAGCCCAGGGGCTGGGCAAGGTGGCTCAATTGATGAACGAACACGTCAATGACCTGAGCGATTTTCTCACCACAGACCACAAAGGAAAGATGCTGCCCGGCTATCTGCTAAAGCTGGCGGAGGTGGTGACGGCAGAGCAACTGGGCATCATCGAAGAACTCGAGCGACTCACCAAGGGCGTTGACCACATCAAAACCATTGTCGCTGCCCAGCAGTCCTATGCCGTTACCGTCAGTGTCGTCGAAACAGTGCCGGTCCCGGAGTTAATCGATGATGCCTTGCGCATGAGTGCCGGATCACTGGCGCGCCAGGAGGTGACGGTGGTCAAGGAAATTGCCGACTTGCCCCTGCTGTCGCTGGACCGGCACCGGGTGCTGCTGATTCTGGTGAACCTGATCCGCAACGCCAGGCAGGCGCTGGACGGCGTGGTCGGTCGCAGCCCGTGCATCACGCTCGACGCCTCCCTCGCTGACGGATCAGTACTGCGGATTACGGTGGCCGACAACGGCAATGGGATTACGCCAGAGCACCTGGTGCGTATCTTTTCGCATGGTTTCACTACTCGCAAAGACGGTCACGGTTTCGGCCTGCACAGCTGCGCGCTAGCTGCGCAGGAAATGGGCGGCAGCTTGACCGTGCACAGCGACGGGTCTGGACAGGGCGCAACCTTCACCCTCGATATCCCTCTTGATGCTCCGCGGAATAAGCGATGAACACCGAACCGGAGGGTCCTGCTGGTCAACGATATGCTACACCGACCGCTTCGTTGACCTCACTGCGGCGGGTTATGACCTGAAGGTTCGACTCAGGCGCCATGGGATTTCCCGCGACAGTCAGGTTATAACTGGACAAATGGCGTAGCCTGCTCGCAGATCCTGACCTTACCGGGTGGGAGGCCGCCCACAACATTTAGTATGTTCACTGAATCAGGAACGCTTTGGATGAAGCCAAGGGTCTTCGACGCTCACGAGATGGACTTTGACTTGGGGCCAGATGGCGCAGCCAAGTGGTCTGACGTCATGCTTGAGCACCACGGGCTGTACTGCCAGTTTGATGAGTTACGTTCAAGCAGTTCCACATCGAAAAGCTGGACTCTGGGCAATATCGGCCTGACCCAGGCTGACTTGGCGTCCATCGTTTTGGCTCCCGTTGGGGAAGAGCAATCTTCCTGGCAGGGTGATTGGCTTTACCTGAAGTTGATGACAGGAGGGCATGTCGATATAGAGCAAGCGGGAAACCGGCATCGCTTTATAGCCGGTAGCATGTTCTTCATTGACCCTGAACGGTCGTTCCAGGAGTCGTTTACCGAACGCGGCCAAATGATAGTTCTGCGCATTCCCAAGCCCGGTTTGCGTGATCGCGGACTTCAGCATTCATTGTCTGGGCTGGTAGTCGCTGACATGAACTCGGCTGACATGCGCGCTTCCCGCGAACTGATTTACTGCATCGCGCAGCAACAAATCGCGCCTGGCCCATTGATCCGCGACTTGATGGGCCGACAGCTGTTCGAACTGATAGACGCCATTCTGGGAAGTTCAGGAGATAAGGCCACCTCACGCAGCACTGAAGTCGTACTGTTGCGAGCTAGACGTTACATCTACACCTGTTTAAGTGATGCCGAGCTGGACACTACGGCCATTGCTGGCGCCGCGCATGTCTCGGTTAAACACCTGCAACGGTTGTTCAAAAGCCAGGACACTACGGTCATGCGTCATGTCTGGCACGTTCGCTTGCAGCACGCACAACGTCTGCTGAACGCCAACCAGACGCTCAGGCCCAGCGTTCAGGAAGTCGCATGGCGCTGCGGATTCGCTACCGCAGCCCATTTCAGCCGTGCTTACCGTGCGCAGTTCGGCATTTGCCCTTCGCAGGTTCAAGCCAATGCGGCCTGGAATACGCCAACAGGGCCTTCCAACCCAGCCAGGTGAATTGAAAAAGCGCCTCACAGACATCCAGCAAGCGCCTTTCAGATAACGGGTGTGCATCCTCTGCGCCATAGAATCAATCACGTCCTCAGAGACTGATTTATTCCCGTGGCTGCTGCCCTTATCGCCGCAGCCGTAAACCCCATCATGAGTCACCCTCTGTCCTTGACTGCGCCATTCCTCTCGCCGTCAGTGCACAGAGATGTCTAAAGGCACCCCTATGAAAAGCCACCTCGGCGCAACCGACAACGCGGATATTTCGCGTCGTGTTGAAGAAAATCAGCGTCAGTTAAAAGCTAATCTCCATGGCGCTTACGATTACATCGTGTGTGGTTCAGGCACGTCCGGATCGGTGGTAGCGCGCCGCCTCGCGGAGAACCTTGACGTTAAAGTCTTGCTGCTTGAGGCGGGTGGTAGTGACGACGTGCCAGCTGTCATGGATGCCAGTACCTGGTTCACCAATCTGGGCAGCGAGCGGGACTGGCAGTTTCAGGCACAGCCGAACCCCCACCTTAATGGCCGAGCCATACCCCTTTCCATGGGCAAAGTGCTGGGCGGCGGTGCATCGATCAACGTGATGGTCTGGTCACGAGGTCACCGCAGTGACTGGGACTATTTCGCCAGCGAGTCAGGAGATGCCGCCTGGAATTACCCATCGACTCTGGCCACCTATCGGCGTATCGAAGATTGGAAAGGCGCTGCAGATCCGCAACGCCGAGGCACCGGAGGTCCGGTTTTTGTGCAGCCTGCGCCAAACCCCAATCCGGTTGCACCGGCGATGTTGGGAGCAGCGGCAGAGCTGGGCATGGCTGTTTACGACGATCAGAACGGCGCAATGATGGAGGGCCCCGGCGGCGCTGCGTTGGCCAATCTGTGTCTGGATAATGGCCGCCGTCGTTCGATCTTCCGTAGCTACGTGTACCCGTTGATGGCCCAGCCCAACCTGACGGTGTTGACGCATACACATGTTTTGCGGGTGTTGCTGGACGGTAAGCGAGCGGTCGGGATCGAGGCGCTGCATGACGGAAAAATCATGAGCTTCAGAGCCAGGCATGAGGTTGTGCTGTCGCTCGGCGCAATCAACACGCCAAAGGTCTTGATGCTTTCGGGAATCGGCGATGCACGGCAACTCACCGGACACGGTATTGCTGTGGTGCAAGATCTCCCAGGCGTCGGCCAGAATTATCAGGACCACATCATGGTGTCCGGGTGCATCTGGGAATACGAGCAGGCTCATGCACCGCACAACAACGCAGGGGAGTCGACGTTCTTCTGGAAAAGCGATCCCGCACTTGATGTTCCGGACATCCAGACCTTCCTTGCCGAAATCCCCATAGCCACGCCTGAGGCTCAGGCCATGTTCAACCCACCTGCGGCGGCATGGTCGCTGCTACCAGGGTTGGTGCGCCCCAAAAGCCGAGGTTCGATCACGCTGTCGGGCGCCAACCCCATGGACCCGCTCAACATTGATAGCGCAGCGCTGGCCGAGCCGGAGGATCTGCAGGCCTTGGTGCGAGCGGTCGAGTTCTGCCGGGAAATTGGCAACAGTTCGACCATGCGCCCCTTCGTCCGCCGTGAAGTCATGCCCGGGAACATGAGCCGCAAGGCCTTGGAGTCGTTCGTACGCAATACGGCGTCGACCGTCTGGCATCAGTCCTGTACGGCAAAGATGGGCAGGGATGCACTGTCGGTGGTGGACTCGCAATTGCGCGTCTACGGCATTGAGAACCTCAGAATCGCAGATGCTTCGATCATGCCGCGCGTAACGACCGGCAACACCATGGCGCCGTGCGTGATTATCGGTGAACGGTTGGGCAGTCTGCTGACAGATCGCTGATTGCTTGATGCAACTGGCTGATGGCATTGCGGGTAGCGGGAAGTTTAAACGCGTTCGCAATCAAACTCGGTCAGGCATCGGCCAGCAAGGTGGGATCGAAGGCATGGAAGACTACACGCAGGTTAGGATCGTCAACGCCGCGTTGGTGTAAGCGTGCGATGTTTGGCTGCATCCCACATGCAGCCAGATGCATCGCATTCATTCCGAGCTGTCGGCTGGCGTTTTCACAGAAGGTGATCAGTGATTTACCTACCCCACGTCCAGCAGCGCTGGGCAGGACGGCCACATTTTACACCTACGAGGGGCGGGGTGGATTATTGGCCGCAACGTACTGGATCACCTCTTTAAGCGTGTCAATGTCTGGAGCATTGCTCATTAATGCTTCCGGGCGGCACCATGGGTAGTCCAGATGCGATACCCACTCCATGATGCAGTGCAGATCAGTCGCTGGCAGGGTTTTCATGTGCTCAATGGTGATGGTGAGCCTCTCGACAAGTCCCGACTCGGGGCTGAACTGCCATTCATACAGACCGCAACCGACACGGGCTTCGCCGGAGTTCTTGTCGGACATGCCGACCAGCCATTTGCATTGGAATGTTTTGGCCTCCGGTTCAGGTGGGGGTCCAAGGCAAAAGGTATAGACGTTTTCGAAGGTCTGACCGAATCGTCTGACCAGCACATCGCCGATCGGTCCAAGGCCTTCAACGTGGGAGGGAAACGAGATGGATCCCGTGTGCAAGACCATGTCCAGTATCGCGTCTGGCGCAAAGGCTTGGGATAACACATGTGGGCGGTTGCCGTCTTTGGCTTTTATGTACTGTTGAATCGATAGTTGAGCAGTGTTCATTGTTTGTCCGTCGCATCCATATCAGGTTGAGAAAAGCCTAATCCAAGGCTCACGATACTATTACACGCGAGGCCGCTTTTGCGCCTTTGATACAGCAATGTCCGGAGACCCCCGGTGTGCATGTGATCGACTGCCCGGTCGACTATTCGGAGCACGATCGCATCCTGCATCAGGAGATCAAAGCGTTGAGCGCGGCGGTATGAAAGCGGTATCAGTACCGGAAACCTCGGGGCTCCGAGCCCTCCAGCAAGAAGAGAACGTCGAAATGGCCTGGTGATCTACGATTTCATGGCTTACAGCCTTTCAGCCGTGATCATGGGAAAACCTTTTTCCCATCGGATAGTTCGCTATCTTCCCTGCTGATGTCTTTGCTGACTTTCGGCATCGGTTTCACCATGTGGCCGTTGGGGGCCATGTGTAGCAATGCCGTGGTCTTACTCTTTAAGTCGGTGGGCTTAACGAAGAAGGTTTTCTTACTCCCGCTGCAGAGTTTAACCAAAGCAGAATTGCTGCGAGAGAAGCGGCTACTATCAGCGTCAGCCACATGATGACCAACAGGGTGAATGTGACACTGTTGTTTAATTCACGAAAAATGCCGAAGGCAAAAGCTGTGTACCAGGACACACCCGAAATTGCACCTGATGCGAGAAATAAGGCAGCTCTCCTGCGGGAGACTCCAAAGAGCAGGGGGCGACTCAAGTCGCGTAGTGCTTCTGGCAACACAAACGCGTGGATGATTATTCCATTGATGGTCAGGACGATCACCACAATTACCTTCGCCCAGAGTTTAGGGTTTTCAAACTTTTCCGGCGACTCCATCCCGTAAAGGGCAAGGAAACCAAGGCCTGAAACCCACAGGAGGCATAGTCCGATAGTGACCGCGTCGCTGATGAAGTGAAAGGTGCGTCCGATTTCAGCTGGGAGGCTACCCCGACGCATCCAGCGCAAAATCCACAGGTCCAGCATCGTCGCCCCACCAAGACCGAAGCACATACCGAGCAGGTGCATACCTACAAGGAGTGTCAGTACTTTTAGATGCGGGAGTGGATCAGGCAATGGAACGCTAAGCGCAAGTGTGTCCGCGAGTAAGTGGCCGTTGCTGGAAAGCGCAAGTAGGCCGCCGAAAATCATGAGAGGCGCTCGTATCTTCATTTGTTATGATCTCAGGCCAGTGTTCTTATTTGGATGCGTGCGCAGTTTAGTTGCTGGAGAAAATGCCTTTAAATGCTCAGCGTTATGGATGTAAGTGATTGCCGCGATAGTAAGTTAGAGCGTGCTCCGGTAAAGCGCTATTGGAACGGCTGCTGTTTGCATCGTTGCTGCAAACAGCAGGATAAGTTAGAAGCCAGCCACGGGGTAAATGAGGCTGGCGACGATAACTTTACATCAACAGGTTGCGCGGGCGTGGACACTACTCAGGAAGGGACCGGTGCTTGAGCATCAATCAAACTCTGGCTCTTGAGCTCCTCCCAAAAGGCTGCCGGAATACCGACCTTCATCGCCTGTACGTTGGACACTACCTGCCCTGACGAACGCGCCCCCGGAATGATCGCGGACACTTGCGGATGGGCCGCTGCGAACTGCAAGGCGGCAGTATGAATGTCGATGCCATGTTGGCTGGCAACCGCCATGATTCGCCCGCGCTTTTCTACCGCTCCGGCAGGTAGATCCAGGCTGAAGTTATATCGGCTGCGCCCTCCCAGAAATCCATCATTGAGTGGTGTTCCAACCACGACGCTGGTGCCCTTCTTTTTCAATGCCGGAAAGGTGTTGCGCAACGCATCGCCGTGGTCAAAGAGGGAATACTGACAGGCAAGCAACACGATATCGGGAGTCGGGTCATCACTGGCCAGTGCCTGAACCACAGCATTCGGCGTATTGACTCCGAAACCCCATGCCTTGATGAGTCCCTCATCACGCATCTTTTCAAGCTCAACCATCGCCCCTGTGCGCGCAATTCGATACGCCGCTTCCCATCCGCCTTCCAGTTCGGTGTTATCTGGCGAGATGTCATGGATATAGACGATATCGATACGCGGTAGCCCCAGTCGCTGCAGGCTGTCTTCCACGGAACGACGCGCTCCTGCTGCGGTGTAGTCGTACCGGTAGTTGAAGGGCGCTGGCGACTTCCAGATGGCATGGTCCGCGCGCAGGCCACCAGCGGCAGTCAATACGCGGCCGACCTTGGTGGAGATCACATAGTTATCTGGATCTTTGCCGCGCAGAAAGCGGCCTAGACGATATTCACTCAAGCCAAACCCGTAGAACGGCGACGTATCGTAAAGCTTCACACCCGCGCCCCAAGCCGCCTGCAGAACCAGTCTCGCCTGCTCGTCGCTGATCGGCGCAAAGATATTGCCGATCTGCGTTCCGCCCATACCAAAGCGTTGAGGTGTCATGTATCTCATTGTATGCGAGGGCGAATTGAGGGGCAGGTCTGCGCGCACTAGCCGGCCTTCAGTACGCATCACGCTTCCGCGCTCGGTCAGCGAGGAGGGCGCTGGGGCATTAGCTGCCGCACTTGCGACACTCGATGCTGGCAGCAACGCGGCTGCAACGGCACCCGCCGCCGAATAGGTAAGAAAATCTCGTCTGTCCATCCAGCATTCCTTTCGCGACTGAGGTTTCAAGGGCTTATCGAAGCCGGTATTCGTACAACAAATTAGAACAACGAGGGTTACCCGGGTGACCCTAATACGCCGTATTTTGTGCATAATCCTGCCGATGCGCTTGTGCTGAGCACGCATTCTCACCAGACTCGAATATTCCGTTAACAGGACGCATGTGATGACGAGCGGTTCCTTCTCGCAGTTCGGTTCCAGCCATGCGCATGCCCTGAGCTTGCGCGAACCCGCTCAGCCCGACGAGCACCTCCAGGCACTCAAACGGCTTATCGAAAAAGTCACCCTGCAGATTGGCTTGAACGAGGTTTGCACAACGTCGATTCCAGGCTTGACCTTTTATCGAATAGCCGAGCTAGGTACGGCCGCGTACTGCATTTACGAGCCTTGCGTGGCCATCATTCTGCAGGGCGCGAAGGAGATCACGTTCGGCGAGGAAGCCTGTGAGTTCGGGCAAGCGGCGTTTTTCGTCACTTCGGTCGATATACCGACACTGGCTCGCGTTACCGCAGCTAACGAGCAAACCCCTTATTTATCAGTTGTGTTGAAGCTCGATTTTTCCATGCTCAATGAGGTGATCCTGACCCTGGAACCGCCAGAGCAGGAACTGGCTACTGAGCCGCGGGGCTTCGTATCCGGTGTGGCGACGAGTGAGATGCTCGATGCGTTCGCTCGACTCTCCACGCTGATCGAGCGGCCGCTTGAAGCAGCCTTGATGTCGGGCCTTATCAAGCGGGAGATATACGTCAGGTTGCTGCTCAGTGAAGCGGGGCATTTGTTGCGCAGCGTCACTCGCGATGGTTACCGCGACAAGGGCATCGTGAAAGCCGTTGAATGGCTAAAATATCACTACGATAAACCGTTGCAAGTGGCCGACCTCGCCGAACGATCAGGAATGGCCAGCTCTACGCTGCATCACCGCTTTCGCAAGCTGACAGGCACCAGCCCCATTCAGTATCAAAAATCGCTACGGCTGCAAGCCGCGCGTAGCCTCATGTTGACCGAGCGGGTAGACGTGAACACCGCCGCGTTGCGGGTTGGCTATGAAAGCGTCGCCCAGTTCAGCCGCGAATATGCCCGACGTTTCGGAGCCCCACCCTCGAGAGACATCAAGCATGCAAGGGAACAGGGTGGAAGGCTCGACTAGCGGTGCCACGGATGATGCGAGTACTGCATTATCCAGGCTCTCCAGAAGGAAGGTATGCAGGGCATTCATCGCCAAACGCCAATTAGATTTCAACGATAGGTAGTCGGTCGCAACTACCGCTGGGAGCGGAAAGGCCTCAGAAATGCCGCTCACTTACCCTGCCAGTCAGGGTCACTCTTTGACGTTCATGAACTCTTTGGCCCACGCCACATAGCTTTCTGGCTGGGTGTAGGTATGGGTCAGCTCTGTGGCACTCAAGTTCGAGGTGCTTTGCGTCATGTGACGTTGAGCGCGGAGGCTGTCGTAGGTGGCCTTGATCGCCGCAAAGTAGGCCGCATGGCCGGCAACGACAACGCGCACACCCAGATTCGCCAGGCGCTGGCTGTCGTTGAGCTTTGGATTACCGTAGGTCACCAGCATCAAAGGCACAGTCAGCTTTTCGGAAATTTGCTCAAGGTGCTCGAAATCTTTGATTCCAACGATACAGATGCCGTCAGCTCCAGCTTTCTCATAGGCTTGAGTCCGCTCAAGAATATCTTCGACGGGCAGCACCGCCGCGTTCGTCCGCGCGATGATCGAAAGTTCAGGGTCAACGCGCGCCTCCAGGGCTGCTTTGACTTTACCGATGCCTTCGTCAATGCAGATCAGATCTGTCGATTTGCGACCAAATTGCGCAGGCAACAAAGTATCTTCAATGGTAAGCGCGGCAACACCTGCGCGCTCAAGCTCTTCTACTGTTCGCATAACGTTGAGCGCATTACCGTAGCCATGATCGGCATCCGCTATGAAGGGGAGTTGCGCGACGCGACCTATTCGGGTTGCCTGTTCGACGAATTCGCTCAACGTGATAAGCGCGAAATCGGGTGCTGCCAATACCTGCAGTGATGCAACAGAACCACCTAGAATGCCAACCTCGAAGCCAAGATCTGCCGCGATGCGAGCGGACATCGGATCGAAAACGGAGGCTGTTTCAAAGCACAGTTTCGAAGCAAGCAGTTCCCGGAAATTACGACGCAACGCTGAGTGAGAAATTCTGGACATGACACTTCCTGGTTATGGCGACTCATTGGGGTGAGATCAACGCCAATCTTAAAAAATGATGAGATTACCACGCCGAAAAACACAGGGTCATGACGTTTGAAAATAGACGCTGCATCAAGCGCATGAGCGTTGTTACAGCCCGAATGTGCACCGCCTGTGCGGCAACTGCAATTCACCTTCTGACCGGACCTTGTAACGTTTTTTTTTGGGCAGAAGCAGGGAGGCCGCTGCACATCCAGCGCAGCCGCTGCCAGAATCTGGCTGAAGGCGGCTCGCCATCGATCATTGCGCGCAGGAGTCGCCGAGACCCACTACCCGGCGACAGCTCTCACTCAGGCGCTGGCTGAAATCAGCTAAACATGATCATCGAAACCGCAGTCATCCAGATTCCGCTAAATACAGCGAGCAGCAAGCCAAACCTAAGCATTGTCATCGGTCCTGTTTCGAACGCTCACAGCCAATGACGTCACGATCCGCTCGATGGCATCGCGGTTATCGGAACCGATCAGCCGGAAGCTCTTAATGACGACGTACTCATGATCGGACAATGTCGACTTAGCCAGCGGCCTGCGCACGCCGGTAATGATGTACTGCACATCGAACCCGGCGGCATGGATCAGCGACAGGTAATCGGCACGTGGCCAGCGCTGCCCATTTTCGTAATGTCCCTGAGCGTTAGCCTGGATGTTGCCCAGCGTCGCCACCTCGCGTTGCGACAGGCCTTGGGCTTCGCGCTCACTTCGTAAACGGTTTGCCAGTGTCATGATTTCCCCTCCTTTTATGGACGGGATAATGCCGGACCGGCACGTTCAAATGAAGGCTCGAATGAACGCAAAAAACAGAAAAAACCATCCGATTGGGTGATTTTTTTGACCTTCAGCGTTCAGCGCAAAACAGGCGGCCCAAAAGCCCTCATCCCGCCTCCCGCCGACTGGGTTTATGTACCTTTTTGCAGGTCCCCATGGATTGCAAAGAATGCTGTAGCCCAAGCGCACCGTTGGGCTTTGCAGATAATCGGATTTCCCATGACTCAGGGGGGGGCGCCACGCGCTCCCCGCAATCGCTGTCTAGAATCCTATGGACTTCGATCGGTCGCTTCCGGGATCAGCCAACCGATTTCACCCATGCCCCGTCAGGAGGAGATCATGCTCAGCTATTTATACATTGGCGCTAACGACGTCGAGGCTTCCGGACGATTCTATGACGCCGTGCTTTCACCCTTGGGTTATGAGAAAGAGGTAGCGCAGGAGCAATACTGTTTCTCTCTGCCGGATATTGCCGACAAGTCGAATGGGCCGGGAACCATTCATGTCGCGCAACCCTTTGATGGCCAACTGGCGACAGCTGGAAACGGCGTCATGTTGGCGTTTCGGGCCGATTCCAAGGCGCAGGTCGAAGCGGCTTATGAGGGCGGTCTGGCAAACGGAGGAGTGGATGAAGGCGCTCCGGGGTACCGAGACGCCTACGATGACGATTTCTACGTCGCCTACCTTCGTGATCCATTGGGAAACAAGGTCGCCGTATTCTTCATAGGTTGACGAGCCGCCTGAAAATTAACGCAGGGCGGCAAAAAACGACCGGATCGCCTCGCAAGCCTGGCGCAATGATGCGTCATCCGGGGCATAGGCAATGCGAATGTGCGGACCAGGACCAAAGGCGCTGCCGTGCACTACGGCCACATCCGCTTCGTCGAGCCGCACGTGAGCGACATCTTTCGCTGTGCAGTACTGGGCCACCCGCTGGGGTACGACCGGTCAATCCGGCACCGAAAGCGAACACATAGAACGCCCCGGCTGGACTTAGGCATTCAAGGACCGGGGTATCGTTCAACAGGGCGGGCCTTGCAATTTTCCATACGTTTTCTCGCAGCCCAGCCCCCGCGGTGACAACGTCCATCAAGCAAATTGTGGGAGCCAAAGCGCGATCTGCGGAAACAGGATCAAGAGCGCGATCAACATAAGTAATACAAAACAGAAAGGTAAGGCACCGTAGACCACATCCAGGAATTTGCCTTTATTGCGAATACTCTGCACCACGAATAGATTCATCCCGAATGGGGGAGTGATTTGTCCCATTTCGCACAGAATGATAAGTATCACGCCAAACCACAGTGGATCGAAACCCAGAGCGACAATGACTGGCACCACCAGCGGTGCCGTGGTGATCAGCATGGCCAGCGTATCCATGAAGCAGCCGAGGATGATGTAGAACACGATGATGGCCAGCAGCGTTCCCATCGGGGACATGTCGAGGTCCGTCACGAAACTGACCAAGGTGGATGTCAGCCCTATGGAAGACAGCACGAAATTGAGGAAAAACGCCGACAAGGTAATGAATATGATCATTCCGGTCGTGCGCATAGTGGACTCGAAGGCCTGTGCCAGATTTTGCCAGGTAAACGCGCGTCGCCACAGGCCCAGGGAAAACGCAGCAATGACCCCCAGGGCGGCCGACTCACTGGCAGTTGCGAAGCCGCTGTAGATGGCACCGACCACCAGGGCGAAGATGGCCAGCGGCGGCAGCAGGTCGGGAATGCTGGCCCGTCGTTCAGCCCAGGTTGAGTGTTCTTTTTTACCTCCAAGTTCCGGGCGGATAACGCAAGCCAGGACGATTATGGCGACGAACATGAAGCTGAGCAGAATGCCGGGAATCGTCGCTGCCAGATAGAGTTTGGGCACCGACAGATTGGCGATCAGCGCGAACAGAATCATGTTGATCGAGGGTGGGATCAATATGCCAAGAGTACCGCCAGCGGCGATAGACCCGAGGAACAGCGGAGCCGGATAGCCTTTTCGCTCCTGCTCCGGCAGGGCTATGGTCGAGATCGTTGCGGCGGTCGCCACGCTGGAGCCGCTGGTTGCCGAAAACAGCGCGGAGGCGCCGATGTTGGAGTTCATCAAGCCGCCGGGCAGCCACGACAGCCATTTGGCGACGGCGCCATACATACGTCCTGCGACGCCCGAGCACACCAGTAACTCGCCCATGAGTATGTAAAGCGGAATAGCCACCAGCAGGAATTCGGCGCTGGTGCTCCAGGCAATTTCGCCCATGGCGTTGCTCAGTGGCAATGTCGAAAACAGTTCTGACAACGAAATGCCCAGCAGGCCGACGCTGACCGCTGCGGCCACGCTCAAGCCAAGCAAGGCGAGCAGGGTGAAGAGGGTAAAGGCCAGCATCTAGTTCGCTCCATTCGATGGGGAAGTTTTGAGCCCCGGCGCGGGACTGTGGATTTCTTCTTGAATGTCCTCCTCAACGGAGTTGATGCCGATCAGCGCAGTGATCGACGCCCATCTTTGTTGACGCAGATGGGTCAGGCTCGCGCAGGCCAGTACCACAATGGTGAGGGCAAAGAACACATAGCCTGCGAACCAGACTGATTGAGGCACCCACTGCGGGACCTGCAACGGCGTGGTGGAAACAGAGCGGTACTGAATGGAGTCCCACAGCACGCCCCAGGAGTGGAACAGCAAGGTACCCACGAAAATCGCCATGCAGCTCAGGGCCAGCAGGTCCAGCGACGTTCTGGCTTCGGGCTTCAGCCGTGAGTAGAGAATGTCTACCCGGATATGCGAGCGCTTTAACAGGGCGATGGGAAACGCCCAGGTGCTGACAATGGCCAGGACATAACCGGCTATTTCATCGGCGCCGCCCATGGACATGCCAATGGTCTTTCGCAGGATCAGGTCGGTACCGATCATCAATGCAGTGCCCATCAGCGCAATGCCGCCGAGCCAGGCGCTCAGCCTGGCGATGGTGTTTACGAGCCGGATACCAGAAGATTCAGTGTGTTTCATGTCCGGGGGTCTCCGAAAACGGGTGCGGGTCAGGGTTTTTGCAGATTTACGCCAAGGGCAACGCCCGCCGTGGCATTCCAGTGCTCGACACATTGCGCCCCGCAGCGTTTGCCCCAGTTGTTGGCGATCTTGAGCACGGCGTCCCGCACAACCTGTTTTTCGACGTTTGTCGGTGTGCTGACCTGCATATTGGCGGGGTGGTGAATCTGGCAGTCAGGCGCGCCGATATTGCAGGCCAATGCAGAGTGATTTTCCCTGGCGGTTTCTTCCCACCACTTGGCTTCGAGTACGTCGGACTGTTCCTGCAGCAGGCGCTGTACAGGTTCGGGCAATGATTGCCAGCGCTTCAGGCCCATGGCGTAGAAACCAATCGACCAGTCCACAGGCAAGTTATAGATGTGGTTGGCAACGTCGTACCATCTGGCCGCGTTGCCTGAGCCAATGCCTGTCACCGCACAATCAATGACGCCGGTCTGCATGGCCGTCACGACCTCGGCGAAAGGCAAGGTCATGGGTGCTCCGCCGAGCGCTTTGATCATCTCGGACATATTGCGCCCGCGAACGCGAATCTTGCGTCCCTTGAGGTCTTCTATCGAGGTGATGGGGGTGCGACAGAAGAACACTTGCGCCGTATAGGGCACCGTTGCCAGCAGCTTGACGCCATGTCGTTCGGCCATGCGTTGTGCCAATACCGGTTTGAACGCGGCCGAAACCCGATGTGAGGTTTCGATATCGGCAGCCATGCCGGGCAGATCTATACCTTCGAAGAATGGATCATCACCGGCGACGAAAGCGAAAACCCCCATGCCGACATCCACCGCGCCAAGACGTATCAGGCGCACCATCTCCGGACCTTTGAGGCCGCTCTCCGATAGCCCTCTGAGGCGAGCCGTGACGGTCCCGCCAGAACTCGCGGGCAGGGTCGTGTTCCAGAACGGCTTTTCCACTGCGCGAAACGTGTAATTGTGGCTGCCACCGCCAATGACATTGAAGTGGGTGGTTGCCGGGGTGTCCGCAAAGGCTGCGGGCCCGATCAGACCGCTGAGCAGGGCAATGATCAGGGGCGGTATCTTGAACGGTTGCATGGTAGTCCTTTTGTTTTTTTGAGGGAGCTACATGGCAGAAACGGGGCAGCGAAGCGGGTCTTTGTTCACCTGTTCAAAAGTCTCCGATTGCAGCGTTGATGATCGATCTGGAACCTACGACATCCGGGAATTTCTCGCCGTTTGCCAGTCTTGCCAAGGTGTTTTTTTCGTTCTCCTGAAACTCGATTGCGCGTCTGGCCAGTGTGAGGACCTGGTCTGGCTTGATGATGACGATGCCATTCTCATCGGCGACCACGGCATCACCGGGATGAACAACCACACCGCCACACTGGACAGGCGTACAAAACTCACCTTCGTCCCCCTTGAGCCGGGTGGTCACGGCACTGGCGCCCCAGGACCATATGGGAACCCCATACTGGCGCAACTCACCCAGGTCGGTGACGAACCCATCAATGACGATCCCGGCGATTCCAGCCTGCCTGGCTGCATAAGCCATGGCGCCGCCCATGGCTGCGGTGACGCGCTCACCGCAGCGATCCACGATCAGGAAATCGCCTGGCCTTGCGCAACCCATCGCGTAATGCAGAATTCCCCCATCGGCCCCTGGCATTCTTACGGTGACTGCGGTTCCCGCGGTTCTAATGTCCTGGAAGTGTGCTTTTATCCGAGGACTTAAAATACCTTTAGTGGTGAAGTGGCCAATCGTTGCCGGCTCCGCTTCGAGAAGAACCGAAAGTTCTTCCCCGGCGATCTGTCGTGGTAGTTCTTCAATAATATACATGCTGGAATTTACTTGTTTTTGATGAATGTCTGATACAGTCCGTTCATCCTAACAAGCATGATTTTAATGTGATAATAAAAAACAACGAGTCAACGGCGGGACGATTTTTATCATGAGAATTACCCTGATGCAGATCGAGGCTTTCTATTGGACTGCCCGATTAGGCGGTGTCCATGCTGCCTCTCGACATCTTCATCTGACACAACCGGCAATTTCGTCTCGAATTCGCGAGATGGAGTCGTTGCTGAGTGTGAAACTTTTCGACCGCAGTAAGCAACGCATGATCATCACCGCCGATGGCCTGATTGCCCTGCAACATGCGGAACTGGCGCTTGACAACAGCGTGAAGCTTGAACGGTTTGCCGCCAAGCAAAAGCAGAATCGCAGATTGCGCGTCGGTGCTGACGAATGTTCGGCAATGGTCGGGTTGACTGCGGTCATTGCCGAAATCAAGGCGCATTTCCCGGAGATCACTCTTGAAATCACTATCGATGTGGGGGCGGTGCTTAACCAGAAGTTGAATGATCACGAGCTTGACCTGGCGCTTCTGACCAATCCGATTACGCGAGACGATGTCACTGACATCTTTTTAGGATGGATGACCTTTCAGTGGGTAGCCGCCGCACAACTGGAGATCGAAGGTGGGGAGTTTCTACCGAAACACGCTTGCGCCCATCCCATAGTGACGCATTCCGCGCCCTCGACATTGTATTCAGTCGTTGAGCGGTGGCTTAAAGAGGGGGGGAGTGTGTCCGAGGCTTTCCACTCCAGTAATTCCCTGGCGTTCATCGCGAAAATGATCTCTGCCGGATATGCTATCGGGATTCTTCCGGTTCCGTTAATTCGGGATATGTTGTCCGTTGACTTATTGAAGGTGTTGCCCTGCAATCCACCTATAGAACCGGCCAGGTTCTGTTTGTCTTATGTAACGGAAAGGCCCGATGTTCAGCTCGATGAATTGGTTGCACTTACTCAGGCGACACTGTTACGCCAAAACTTTTTGGTCAGCTAACGCTCTCCGGGATACTGTTAAAGCCGAATCAAGTTTATTGATTCGGCTTTTATTGTTTATGAGCTGTTCTTATTGATGGATTCTCTTTATCCCTGAAGTGTCTTCTGAATGGCCGATATCTGTTGTCCCGCCTGGTTCAGCCATGACAGATCACTGCCCATCAGTAACATGTCGCAGCCCATATCCAAAAGGCGCCGGGAGGTTTCAGTGTCTGCGGGAAAGCAGGGCACCATGACTTGAATCGAGCGGCCATGGCATTTCTCGATCAGCAAGGCCAGGCGCGCCTGGACTTCGGGATTGCCGAGGCGATAATCGACCGGCAATTGACGCGACAGCGAGTAATCCGCCGGGCCAAAATGCACCGCATCAATACCTTCGACGTCGAGAATTTCATCGATGTTGTCGAAGAACTCGTAGCTCTCGGCCATGGGTACGATGACGCTACGGGCGTTTTCTTTTTGCGTGTAACTGGCCCAGTCAAATCCGGGTCCTGCGTAATTCGCGGAGCGAACCGAACTGTCACCGCCGCGCCGCCCGAATGGTGGGAATTTGCTGTGGCGGATGATTTCCCGCATCTGTGTGGCGCTGTGGACCTGGGGAACGATGACCCCTGAAGCGCCCATTTCCAAGGCTTTACGGATGTCCCATTCGAGGGTGCCGCGAACACGTACCAGGCTATGTATGGAGGCATGGTTGGCCGCCAGAATCAATTTTTCCATGTCTTTGTCGACGCCAAGCGCAGTGTGTTCGGCATCAACGAAGACAAAATCCAGTCCCCAGTTGCCAGCCACTTCGATGGCCATGCAGGACGTACTGTAGATGTTCATCCCGAACGTCGGGCCTTCAGCCATTCGATCTTTCAGTGACGTGATCTTCTTGTGCATTGCAAGTACCTGAGAATGCGTTGTCGGTGGCTGCTGCGTCAGAGGCGATAGGTCTCAGGCAGACGGTCGCGGAAGGGGTGTATCTCGAACACGCCGGGGTCGCGTATCAATGACTTGTTACGCGCCTTATCCAGATCGATGTCGACGCTGAAAACGCCATCTTCCTGTCCTGCGCGGATCAAGGTCTTGCCGGAAGGTTCGATGATGTGGCTCATGCCGATAAACTGCATGCCGCCGTCCAGGTCATTGCGATTTGGGGCCACGAAATAGACGATATTTTCGGCAGCGCGCACGGTACTGAAAACGTCTGGCAGCAGGCGAGCCTGCTCGGGCCAGGCCGCAGGCAGGATAACGATGTCAGCTCCCTCCAGTGCCAGGGTGCGAATGACTTCCGGGAAGCGAATTTCGTAGCAGATTGCCAGGCCGATACGGCCGATCTCAGTGTCGAATACCGGCGGCGTCCAATCAGCAGGGCGATCAGTGAAGCGGTCACCGATCATGAACGGCAGATGACGCTTGCGATGCAAACCAATGATCCCTTTGGGGCCGATCAGTGCCGCCGTATTGAAGATCGACTCGGCGTATTTTTCATAAAAACCGACGACAATGTGGATGCCGGTTTCAGCCGTAGCCGTGAGCAAGGGGTCGAGTGCGTCGAGACTGATGGCACCTTTTTCCAGTTCTTCGCGGCTGTCGAAGGAGCCTCCGGTCAACAGGCATTCGGCAAATGCGATCAGACGCGATCCTTCTTCTGCAGCTTGACGCGACAGTTCGGCAACTTTGCCGATGGTTTGCACCGGATTGCCAGCCACCGGGTGGATCTGTGCGACCGAAATTTTCATGCTGTTGCTTCCTCTTGATTGTTTATAAGGCGTGCGCTGAATAGGACGGTCAGCGCAGGGCTGACCTTGTTTACGGCACCGTTATTGCGGCTGGTAATCCATGGCCTTGTAGACTTTGCTCACCAGTTCGGGATTGATCTGCGCGGCGTATTTTTCGATCACCGGGCGAACCTTTTGCTGAATGCGCGCGATCTCTTCGGGGGCCAGTTCGTTGATTTGCATGCCGGAGTTGCGCAGTTCGGCGATCGTCGTGCTGTCGGCCTGGCGAGAAATCTCGCGTTGCTCAAGGCGCACTTCCATGGCGACCTCCGTCAGCAGGGCCTTCTCGTCATCATTCAACGTGTCCCAGAAGGGTTTGCTGATCAGCACGATCTGCGGGTTGTAGTTGTGCTGAGTCAGACTGAGGTATTTCTGAACTTCATTGAACCTTGAGGCGAGGATTAGCGCGGCCGGGTTTTCCTGGCCGTCCACGGTGTGGGTCTCGAGTGCGGTGTGAACTTCGGTGAAGGGCAGGGGTGTGGGATTCGCTCCGAGTGCGGTCCACGCATCCAGGAACAAGGGCGATTGCTGTGCGCGAATCTTCAGGCCGGCGATGTCTTCCATTTTCTGCACCGGCCGGACGTTGTTGGTCAGGTTGCGCACGCCCAACTCCCAGAAAGCCAGGCCGACCAGGTTCTTCGCCGGTAACTGGTCGATCAACATCTTGCCGACTTCGCCATCCAGCATGGCGTCGACCTTGGCCATGTCATTGTAGATAAAGGGAAAATCGAGAATGCCGAAGTCGGTCACATGATTGAGCATCAGACCGGCGTTCCAGGTCATCATTTCCACCACATTCCCCTGCAACGAGGAGAGCACTTGTACGTCGCCACCCAGCACTCCATTGGGGAAGGTTCGTACCTTGATCTTGCCGCCACTGCGTTCATTGACCTTCTTGGCAAACAGCTCCATGCCGATTGCCGGCGGCGTTCCTTTCGGGCTGGTCGCGGCAAACTTGATCGTGCGCGCGTTGTACTCGGCGGCGAAGCTCAAACTGCTGGCCAGCAGCAGCGCAGCAAGAACGGTTAGTTGCTTCTTCATGGTTTTTCCTTTTCTTGTCAGTTGTTCTAGTGGGCGAACCATTGCGCTGGAACAGTCACCAGGTCGGGGAAGATCACCAGAAGGAAGAGCACGATGACTTCGGCGATCAGGAACGGCACGGTGCCTTTGAGCAGCGCTTCGTAGCGCATGTTGCCGATACCGCAGACGACGTTGAGCACCGTGCCCACGGGCGGCGTAATCAGGCCGATGGAGCAATTGATCATGAACAGCACGCCGAAGTAGATCGGGTCGATGTTCGCGGCGGTCACTACCGGTACGAGGATTGGCGCCAGCAGCAAAACCGTCGGTGTCAGGTCCATCACCATGGAGATCACCAGAATCAACAACATCAACACCACGATCAGCAGTTTCGGGTTGTCCATGAAGGGTTGAATGAGGTCGATGATCTGGCCCGGGATGTCCGCGATGGTAATCATCCAGGCCGGGATCGAGGCTGCGGCGACCAGGAACATGACGGCCGCAGTGGTCTTTCCTGCGCGCAGCAGCAGCTCGCTGAATGACTTCAGGCTGAGTTCACGGTAGATAAGCGATGACACGAGCAGCGCATACACACTCGCCACCGCGCCCGCTTCGGTAGGGGTCACTACACCGAAGCGCAGGCCGGCCACGATGATGACTGGCAACAATAGCGCCCAAGTACTGTCGGCCAGGGCCTTGAGTCGTTCCTTGCCAGAGGCCTTCGGACTTAGTTCGACGTCGTTGTCACGACGTGACACCAGCCACCAGGCGATGACCAGCGCAACGGCAATCATCAGCCCTGGAGCGATACCCGCCAGGAACAATTTGGTGATCGACAAGCCGGAGGCGACCCCCAGGACGACAAAGCCGATGCTGGGCGGGATGATCGAGCCGAGCACCGAGACCGAGGCGATCAGGCCGCCGGATCGATTGCGGTTGTAACCTGCGATGACCATCATCGGTAGCAACAGCGCCGTCAGCGACGCCGCGTCTGCCAGTGCCGACCCGGACAGGCTGGAGAGCAGTACCCCGGCGAAGATGGTGACGTAACCAAGGCCGCCGCGCATATGGCCGACCAGGGAAATGGCCAGGTTGATAATGCGCTTGGACAGGCCGCCGCTGTTCATGACCTCACCGGCGATGATGAACAGAGGAATGGCCAGCAACGGAAAGCTGCCCGCCGAGTTGATGATGTTCTGCGCGATGATCTGGCCGTCGAACAACCCGAGCAGCCACATCAGGGCTACGCCGCAGAGGATCAGTGCATAGGCGATTGGCGCGCCTATGAGCAAGGCGGCCATCAGCACGCCGACAAAAACGCCCAGGGCCATTATTTGAGCACCCCGTGTGCGGTTGAGGACAGTGACACGCCAGCCGGTGTGGCCAGGTGCTTCACCAATTGAGCGCAAAGCAGAAGGGTGCTCAAGACGCAAAACACCAACCCGGCGCCATAGAACAACCCCATGGAAACTCCGGTGGAAGGGGCGCCTACGTGCAAGTTGATCAGTGTCTGCTTCCAGCTGCCCTGAAGAAACAGCGAGGTTGTGAACAGCATCAGCAGATAGGTCAGCGTCAACAAATGTTTGGCTGTCCTGGGCGATACACGGCTGGTCAGGATATCGACGCCGATATGGCCTTTCTCATGAAGCATGAGCTGGGAGCCAGCGAAGACCAGCCAGACGAATGCCAGCCTGGAGATTTCTTCAGTGAAGAACAAGCCGGAATTGAAGCCATAGCGCAACACTACGTTGGTGAAGATCAGCGCAGTGATACAAACCAGGCACGCGATGATCAATACCTTAAGTACTAGAAAATAGAGTTTCAGGAGTTCTTTCATGGTGCTTGCACCAGGTTGATTGTGTGAAGGCTGCGCAACTGAAATTTTTCAAGAAGAGAGGTGCTTATCCGGTTGGAGCGCGATGCAGGACAATGCAAACGGAGCATAAATAAAATCACCTTTTTTATTAGTTGTAAGTCGTCGTATGACCTGTGGTGAGTCTTTCTTTCCAGTGAAGTTATGTCAATCTCAAAAACGTTATTCACTGAGTCAATATTTTTATTAGTCAGATAAGGGAAAGTAATCAGTTGTGCAAAACAAGTCGTTAACGTTTTAAGTTGTTCGATTTTAAATAAACGGCAGGGTTGTTTTATTTGCTGTTATATGATGTCGTATGACTTCAATTGCTTTCCCAATGACAATAAAACAGGTGATAAAAAGATGACTCCATCTGAGCTTCAATCCGTTCTTTCCTCGGGGCTTCTTTCGTTCCCGCTGACTGATTTCGACAGCCGCGGTGAATTCAATGCCTCCGGGTATGCGCGACGTTTGGAGTGGTTGGCCCCGTATGGCACCAGTGCGCTTTTTGCGGCGGGTGGAACCGGGGAGTTCTTCTCCCTGGCGGCCGACGAATACAGCGCGGTCATCAAGACTGCTGTCGATACCTGCGCCAGCAGTGTACCGATCCTGGCGGGTGTGGGCGGCTCCACACGCCAGGCGATTCAATACGCGCAAGAGGCCGAGCGCCTGGGAGCCAAAGGGTTGTTGCTGCTTCCTCATTATCTGACCGAGGCGAGTCAGGAGGGTGTGGCTGCACATGTCGAAGCCGTGTGCAAATCCGTCAAGATCGGCGTCGTTGTCTACAACCGCAACGTGTGTCGTCTTACTGCGCCGCTTCTGGAAAGGTTGGCCGATCGCTGTCCGAACCTGATCGGCTACAAGGATGGTCTGGGCGATATTGAATTGATGGTCTCGATCCGTCGTCGCCTCGGTGATCGTTTCTCGTACCTGGGTGGTCTGCCGACTGCTGAGGTCTACGCCGCAGCCTACAAAGCGCTTGGAGTTCCAGTTTACTCTTCGGCGGTATTCAACTTTGTACCCAGACTGGCGATGGATTTCTATCACGCGATTGCCAGGGAAGATCACATTGCCGTTGACAAAATGATCGACGACTTCTTCCTGCCCTATCTGGACATCCGTAACCGCAAGGCCGGTTACGCGGTAAGTATCGTCAAGGCAGGTGCAAGGATTGTCGGTCATGACGCAGGTCCCGTGCGTACTCCGCTCACCGACCTGTCTTCAGAAGAGTACGAGATGCTCGCTGCGCTGATAGAAAAGCAAGGCCAATAATGACCAACAGCGCTTATGTAACTTAAACATCGACAGTGCTGAGTTAGTTACACAACGCCCCGTAAGTGCAAAGCGCTTGCGGGGCGTTTTGTTCTGGAGATGCCATAACTATGCTGGAACGATGCGCGCCAGCTTGACTCCAGCCATCTGCGCAACTCTCGCTGCGGTCTGTGATGTCGTTTCCTGCCGACAAGGCGTCTGCGGGACGCCGTCGCCCATAGCACAAAGCCTGGATGAATAGTCGAAAGGTCCGGTACAAAAGGTTGTAATAAGAACAATTCGCGTTTAAGGTGCGCGCGTCTGTCATGTCCATTCATGGCGTTTTTGGTGTTTGTCTGTCTGAGGCGTTCCATGTCGCTCCATGAAACGGATTCGATCGTTTCTCTCGATCTTTTGTATGGCACGCACCGCGGCTGGCTGCAGGGCTGGTTGCGGCGTTCGGTGGGGTGCTCGCAGCAGGCGGCGGATCTGGTCCAGGACACCTTTTTGCGTTTGCTGGTGCGCGGTCAGCCGATCAGCGCTCGTGCACCGCGTGCGCTGTTGGTGCGTATCGCCCGTGGTCTGGTGATCGACCATTGGCGTCGCGATGCATTGGAGCGAGCTTATCTTGAGGCGCTGGCGCAGTTGCCCGAGGCCAGCCATCCATCACCTGAAGTTCGTCATGAGGCGCTGCAATGCCTTGAGCGCATCGCGCAGTTGCTTGACGGTCTCAAGCCGCCAGTGCGCGAAGCCTTTCTGCTGTATCAGCTCGGCGATCTGAGCCATGCGCAGGTGGCCCAGGCGTTGGGCGTTTCCAGTCGTACCGTTGAGCGGCATGTGGCGAGCGCCCTGATGCATTGCTATCGAGTGTGCTTCGAGGGGCCGCAGTGACTGCGGCTGCCGAGCGCGTCCCGGAAGAGATCGTCCGCACGGCTATTGAATGGCAGATGCGCTTACGGGCCAATGCCAGCAGTGCCGAGTTGCACAGGCAGTTGCACGACTGGCGACGCCACGACGCCCGGCATGAGCTGGCATGGCAACGTTTGCAGCAAATGGGCGGGTTATTCCAGGCCAGTCAGTTGCCTGATGCTGCTCGAAGCATTCCCCTGTTGCGACGGGCCGAGGCTGATCTGAGCCGTCGACGCACCCTGAAACTGCTCGGTCTCGGTTTGGCTGCGGGCGGTGCAACGCTACTGGTCACGACCGCGCCGCCGGCCTGGCGCAGCGACTTTGCCACGACCACTGGCGAACGTCGTCGGGTCGATGTGGGCGGCGCTGAACTGGTGCTAAATACCGGCAGTGCAGTGGACGTGCGGGGGCGCGAGTGGCTGCTGCGGTCTGGCGAGGTGCTGGTGGACGGCGCTGACTGGCGCGTGCGCTGCCGTTTCGCTGTGTGTGAGGGCCGGCAGGCGCGGGCGGTGCTGCGGGAGCGTGATGGCTACAGCGAAATCCACGTCGCGCGCGGCGAGGTGTTGATTTCCACCCCATTCGGGCAGCGCCGTCTGCAAGCGGGTAATGGACTGGGCATTCACGCGGCGCAGATGACGGTGTTGGGCAAGGGGCCGCTCGATCCCTTCGCCTGGACCCGCGGTTTGTTGCTGGTCAACGATATCCGCCTGGTCGACTTCCTGGCTGAGGCCGGACGTTATCGTCAGGGCTGGTTGGGCTGCGATAACACGGTGGCCGACTTGCGCCTGTCCGGGGTTTTTCGCCTCGATGAACCGGAGGTCATGCTGCGCAATCTCACTCACCTGCTGCCGGTACATATCGTCGAGCGTACCCGTTGGTGGGTGCGCATCATGCCGCTGGCGTAAATAAGTTGTCGGACTTTTGCGGTTCGTCCGGTTAGGGATGATCACCTCCTGAATGGATACCGTCATGTTCCTTGCCAGATTGCCTCTGCGTGCCATTGCCCCGTTCCCGTCCCGTACTCTGCCAAAGGCCGTGTGCCTGGCGTTGGTCCTGCTTGGGGGGGCTGCGAGCCTGCCGGTTCAGGCGGCATCATCGAACACCGGGCAAGCGGCGCCGAGCATTCCTGCCGGGTCGTTGCAGCAGGCGCTCAGCACCTTCGCCGAGCGGGCCGGCATCACCTTGTCTTATTCCCCGGAAACGGTGCGCGGCATGAGCAGCCCGGGCCTGTCGGGCGGCGGATCGCTGGACGAGGGTCTGGCGAAGCTGCTTGCCGGTAGCGGCCTGGTCGCGCAAAAGACCTCGTCGGGCTATGTGGTGCTGCCCGTCAAGACCGACGCCAGCTATCAACTTGACCCCACCAACATCGATGCCGCAACGGTTCAGAGTGCGTTCGCGCCAGTGGAAGGTTATTTCGCCAGCAACGCCAGCAGCGCGACCAAGAGCGATAAGCCGATCCTGGAAACCGCGCAGAGCATCAGTGTAGTAACGGCCGAGCAGATCGCGGACCGCAAGGTCGACCGGGTCGAAGATGCCGTGGCGTACAGCGCGGGTGTGCGGGTCGGCAGCTCGGGGTTGGACCCGCGCTTCGACATGATCAGTGTCCGTGGTTTCGAGACCACCATCGGTGCTGACTTTCTCGATGGTCTGCGCCAGCCGGGCAGTGGCTGGCTGTCCTTGTACTCCACCGAGGCCTACAACCTGGAGCGCATCGAAGTGCTCAAAGGGCCTGCATCGGTACTCTATGGGCAGATCAGCCCCGGCGGCATGGTCAATCGGGTGAGCAAGCGTCCGAGCCTGCTGGCGAAAAACGAAGTGCAGGTGCAGTCCGGCAACTACAACCACCAACAGGCGCAGTTCGATGTGGGCGGGCGCCTGGATGAGGCGGGCGATGTCCTGTTCCGTACGGTTGGCGTGTACCGCGATGCAGAAAACTATATCGAGCAGTTGAACAACGATACCCGTCTGCTGGCGCCTTCGCTGAGCTGGCAGATCGACCCCGACACCCGCCTGACCGTGCTCGCGCAGTATCAGGAGCGGGAGACCGGTGCTTCGCCAATGCTGTATCAGGACGGCGATCATCTCTCCAACTTCTGGCAGGGTGACGAGTACTTCGACAAGCTCGAACAACGGCAGTGGACGCTGGGTTATGAGTTCGAACACGCGTTCAACGATACCTTCAGCGTGCAGCAGAACCTGCGTTACGGTCAGGTGGACACCACTAACCAGTATCTCCAGCCCAGCGACGCCGGCGATGGCCATACCCTCAACCGCTCGGCGATAGGTGTCTATGAAGACATGTCATCGCTGTCCACCGATACCCGTCTGGTGAGTCGCTTCGCCACCGGGAATCTGCATCACACGCTGATCACCGGCATGGACTATGCGTGGATCGACACGTCGTTGCTGTATGCCATGGGCGATGCTCCTTCGATCGATCGCTATGCGCCGAACTATCACCAGCCGGTGGCGCATCCGACTACTCCCCTGGCTGACGAAGACGGGCTGGAGCATCGCAGCGGCTTGTATATGCAGGATCAGATCGAACTCGACCAATGGCGCCTGTCGGCCGGATTGCGCCGTGACTGGGTCAAGGTGCGGCGCTCGAACAACCTGAGTGACAACAACAGCAACACGAGTGATTCGGCGACCACCGGCCAGGTCGGTGTGCTTTACCTGTTCGACAATGGCCTGGCGCCGTACGTCAGTTATGCCACGTCGTTCCGGCCCGAGAGTGGCACCAACACCAGCGGCGAACCCTACAAACCGACCAAGGGCGAGCAGTACGAAGTGGGCCTCAAGTACCAGCCGCCGGGCACCAGCACGATGCTGACGGGCTCGCTCTATCACCTGACGCAAACCAATGTGCGGACGCGCGATCTGGCCAATCCCCTCAACAGCATACAAACGGGCGAGCAGGTATCCTGTGGC
The DNA here is from genome assembly GCF_049898225.1 of Pseudomonas sp. DSP3-2-3. NCBI lineage: Bacteria > Pseudomonadati > Pseudomonadota > Gammaproteobacteria > Pseudomonadales > Pseudomonadaceae > Pseudomonas > Pseudomonas sp. DSP3-2-3. Next base: position 63,447 of record NZ_JAFCXH010000011.1, read on the forward strand.
CTGGAACTGGAGGCTGTGTCCGACCTGACTGAACGCCTGCGGATGACGGCGAGCTACAGCTTCAACGATCCGGAAGTCACCCGCAGCAACGACGGTAATGAAGGCAAGGCACCGATGAATGTGCCGCGTCATCTGGCCTCGCTCTGGCTGAATTACCGCCTGCCCATGGGCCTTGGGCTGTCCGGCGGCGCGCGCTACACCGGCAGTAACTACGGTAATGCGGCGAATACGGTGAAGAACGAGGACTACACGCTGATTGATGCCGGCGTGCATTACGACTTCGGTGGCGCTATGGACGGTGTACGTCTGGCCCTGAATGGTCGCAACCTGTCCGACAAGCGCTACATCAATTGCCAGGAAGGCTATTGCTACCGGGGTGAGGCGCGCAGTGTCGTCACCAGCCTGAGCTATCGCTGGTAAGGAGAGAGACGATGATTCGCATGTTATTCATGGTGTTGGGTGCCATGCTGGTTGGCGCCTCAGTCGCCCACGCCGAGCCGGTGACCCTGGACGCTACCGAGCAGTGGACGATGCAAAGCGCGGAGGGTCGCGAGTACCGCATCATGATCAGCCTGCCTGAGGGTGATGTGCCTTACACCGGCGGTTATCCGGTGATTTATCTGCTTGACGGCAACGCCTATTTCCCGGCCTTCCATGCAGCCAAGCGGGCGCAAAAACGCCTGCGCGGTTCGATTTTGGTGGCTATCGGCTACCCAAGCGATACGCCACTGGACTTCGTGCGGCGTGCGTTCGACTTGTCACCGCCTGCGCCGCCTGCGCGCAACGATCCGCCGCAAGGTGGGCAGGAACTGTTCCTCGACTTCATTGAAAAGCGCCTGATGCCGAAGGTGACCGAGCGCTTCAAGGTCGATCAGGATCAGCGCAGCCTGGTGGGGCATTCCTTTGGTGGCATGTTCGGTGTCTATACGCTGTTCACCCGGCCAACACTGTTTCAGCATGTGGTAGCGGTGAGCCCGAGCCTGTGGTGGCAGGATCGCTACCTGCTGGAGCCGGAGCGTGCATTCAGCAAACGCGCGCATGCCGGGCAGTTGAACCTGATCCACAGCAGCCTGACGTTATTGATGGGCGAGCGCGATATGGTCCAGGCCATCCAGGATGCCCGCGCCTTGCAAGGGCGCCTGCAGGATTTGTCGCAGTACGGGCTGCGTAGCGACTTCCAGATCGAACCGGGCGAGGATCACATGTCGGTGCCGTTTCGTGTTCCCACGCGGGTGCTCGATGAGTTGATCAGCACCCGGCGTTACTGAATGGCCGTACATGCCTGGAAATTTGCAGGAGTTCTTCCGTGAGTCAATAGAGTTCATGCGCGCGCGTTCGCTGTTAGAACGTTTATTTCTTCCAGTTGTAGCATTAGAAATAGATGGCATATCCATAACAGCCATATCGACGTTATAGCGCTGCTAACTAATGTAGCGGCGCGCTTATCGACACTATCGGCATCGACAACTCTGCTTTGTTGCGTCAATGGTGGCGTCCAGCATGGATTTTCACTGCTGGATCATCGTCTTGCGGCGCGTTCCAGTGCCTCTAGAATCGGCACCATGAATTTCAACATTCCTTTCGATTACGGAGTTTCGAACATGATGAACGCAATGCCGATGCCGATGAACAACACCATGCCGATGATGCCAATGATGGGCATGCCGATGATGATGGCGACCATGAAGTGCGACATGATGGCCGACGGCATGATGTGCACCATGAGGCCGGCAGCAGGCATGGACATGGCCATGTTCAAGAACAGCGCCGACATGATGGCGATGATGATGAAGTGCGGCATGCCGATGATGATGCATTGCGCCAACATGTCGATGATGTGCATGACCGAAGACGGCATGGCGATGACGAACATGATGTCGACCATGAACATGCCGATGATGATGCCAATGGGCATGCCGATGCCAATGATGAAATGCATCATGGAATGCACCGTCGAAGCCGATTGCATGAAGTGCAAGATGATGCCGATGCCAGGCATGAGCATGGAAATGATGAACAACTGCTGCGCATTGATGATGAAGATGATGAATGACTGCGCCATGCCGATGATGATGAGCTGCAATGGCATGCCGATGATGTGCTGCACCTGCTGATCGGTTGCCGGGCGCAGGACATGTACAATCGTTGAACTGAAAATGCTCGCTCCAACGGGTGCCGGTGTTTGCTGCGCGACAACGCGGCGTCTGGACGGAGATCTCCCACCAAGGACGGCACACGATCCACCAAAAAGCCGACGTTTGCGCGTCGGGGCTTTTTTGGTTTTCCAGGCAACACTCAGTCGAGGCGCTCCGGATAGGTTACTACTAAATACGCCACTGCTTCGCTGTCGGCAGGATTGCGATAGCGGTGTGGCTGGTCGGCGTAGAACAGGATCGAATCGCCGGTAGAGAGCAGATAACGTTCTTCATTCAGACTGATCTCTAATACGCCCTGCGCGACGACCAGATTCTCCTGCACACCCGGTCCATGTCCCGGCGAAGCTTCCTCGCCCAACGCGCTCAGGCGCACTTCGTAAAATTCGGACTGGCGCGCCATGTCAAAGGGGAACAAGGCACGACTGACAAACGCGCCGCCGGCACCAACCAGACGTTTGCTCTGCCGGGCGGGCAGCAAGGCCACGCCTTCGAAAGCCCTGTCATCCAGAAACGCCGCGACGGAGACCTTCAAGCCCTTGGCGATCTTGCACAGCACTTTGATCGACGGGACGCTGCGGCCTGACTCGATCTGGGCGAGCATCGCCCGACTCACCCCGGTAAGACGCGCCAAAGCGTCCATGGACAGGTAGCGTTTGTTGCGCAGACGTTGCAGGTTGCTTGCGACCCGCGGGCCAATCACGTCGTCGTCTGCGTTGCTGCAATCGTTGGCTAAAGGGGTATCTGTCGGGTCGTCTACGGTCTGCAGGAAGTTCATGGATTCAAGCCTGGCGAGTCTCACTGGAGAGTTTCGCTGCCGTGAACGTGAAATTGGCAACGCTGGCTCTGGTGGCGTACATCGCCCACATCAACTCAGCCATTGCCCGTGCTTGCCGGCGTTTACGATAGCTATTGAAATCTATGACGTTGGCGGAATCAGACATGAGGCAGCTCTCGTAAGTGGCAGCTAAGTGATGCGCCACATTACTGCGACTGAACATAGATCCATAAATACTGAGTTCGTATTTGTTAATTCCATTTTGGACTTAGGCGTTTACAGGTCCCGATTGCGAATGAACGCGACCTTTATGCATCTTATCTCTGTGAGATGCTCACGTTATGCTCCTGTTGCATATTCTTAGCCGAAAGGGTTCGTTCGGATTTGCCACGTTTTGAATTAGCGTAGCGGCTCTTGGTAAGCCTCACAGAATCCAGCTGTGAGCTGCCCACAGACCGGATTGAAGCTGCGTTATGACGATTCCCTCCACGCCACTAGCCAGACCCGAAGTCGCCAGTTTTGGCGACGATGCCTATAGCCGCATTCGTCGCGACATTCTGTCGTGCCGGTTGATGCCAGGCACGACAATCACCGAGCCTGACTTGATGGCTGGCTACGGCATCGGCAAGAGCAGCTGCCGGATCGCACTGACCCGGTTGTGCCACGAGAACCTGTTGCGTTCTCGGCCACGCAAGGGCTATCAGGTTGCGCCGGTCACTCTGAAAGATGTGGAAGAGATCTTTGCCCTGCGGGTGCAGCTCGAACCCATGGCGGCGCGACTTGCAGTCGGGCGGGTCGATGTGGCGCAGTTGCGCGTTCTCGAAGCGGCCTGCCGGGTGCGCCATCTGGCGCCGTTGTCCGAACAGATCGACGTGTTCATGGACGCCAACAAGGCGTTTCACATGGCAATCATCGAGGCGTCGGGCAACGAGCGTCTGGTGCGTACCTTATCCGGCCTGATGGACGAAATGACCCGCCTGGTCGCGCTGGGTTTCAACGTGCAGCGGACCAAGCCTGAGATCAAGCACGATCATAACGCGATGATCAGCGCCTTCGAAGAAGGTGATGGCAAACGCGTCGAGTTGATCGCCCGTCGCCATATCGAGACCTTCCAGGCCATGACGCTGGAAAAGGTCTATGACAGCCTGAGCGAGTCGGGTGCGTCGCTGCCGTTGCTCGCCGCGAGGTTTGCCCGATGACTGCGGCGGCGAACATTCCCGCCCAGGTTCCGGCGTTGCGCCTGCAAGGCATCTCCAAGCATTTCGGTGCGCTTGAGGTGCTGCGGGACATCTCGGTGCAAGTCGATCAGGGGGAAATCCTCGCATTGCTGGGCACTTCGGGCTGCGGCAAGAGCACGTTGCTGAATATCCTTTCCGGCCTGCTGCAAGCGGACCATGGAACGTTGGAACTGGAAGGCTTCGCCGCCGAAGATTTCGCCGGCTGGCGGCGTGTGGCCTATATGTTTCAGGAAGACCGCTTGCTGCCGTGGCGAACCGTGCGCAGCAATGTTGCGTTCGGTCTGGAAGGCGCGGGTATGAACAAAGCCGAGCGCCTCGCCCGAGCTGATGCTGCGCTGGATCTGGTCGAGCTGGGGGCGTTTGCCAAGGCCTGGCCGCATCAGCTTTCCGGCGGCATGCGCAGTCGGGTGGCGCTGGCCCGCAGCCTGGTGGTGGAACCCAGCGTGCTGTTGATGGACGAGCCGTTCTCCAAGCTGGACCCACAGACCCGCACGCAAATGCATCTGGAACTGCTGCGGCTGCAAGGGCTCAAGGGCATGACCGTGGTGTTCGTCACCCATGACGTGGAAGAAGCCGTGGTGCTGGCGGATCGAGTGGTGGTGCTGGAGCCGCGTCCCGGCCGGGTGCGGGACGTGGTACGCATCGATTTGCAGCGTCCGCGTACGCCGACGGCTGCGGATGTCAGCGAGCAGGTTCGACAACTGCGGTTGACGGTATGAACAGCATGCTCACCCATCGCTTTGTCGTGCTGTTTGCCCAGCGTTTGCTGCTGGTGGGCGTATTTGCCATTGCCTGGTGGTTTGCTGCGGCACGCTTGCCCTCGTTTGTGCTTCCGGGCCCGGAAAAAGTCTTTCATGCCCTGGGTGCGTTGTGGCATAGCGCGACCTTTACCCACGATCTGGGTGCAACCATGGGCCGAGTCTTCAGCGGCTTTGCACTGGCTGCGCTGATCGGCACGCCGTTGGGGCTGGCCTTGGGCTCCAACCGCGCGCTTGCGCAATTTTTCGAGCCGATCCTGGCGGTGTTCAACACCGTTTCCTCGGCCATCTGGGCGATCTTCGCCATCATCTGGTTCGGTATCTCCGACGCGACCACCGTGTTCGTGGTGTTCATGACCTCCATGCCGCTGATCCTGACCAACGTCTGGCAGGGCGCGCAAACCGTGGAGCGGCAATACATCGATCTGGCGCGCTCGTTTCGCATGTCGCGCAGGCAGATTCTGCTCAAGATTTACCTGCCGACGATCCTGCCGTACTTCTTTTCCGGTGCCCGCCTGGCCTTCGGGTTCGGCTGGCGGGTGTCGCTGGTGGCGGAAACCCTCGGCGCTTCCGATGGCATCGGCTATCGCCTGCGCCAGGCAGCCGACCTGGTGCAAAGCGATCAGGTCTTCGCCTGGACGATATTGCTGGTCACCTTGATGTTGCTGCTTGAGGCCGGTGTGCTCAAACCCCTCGAACGGCGGTTGTTTCGCTGGAAAACCTCCAATCAATAATCCCTCAGGAACTGCACTCATGCGCAAGCTTTTTGCTGTCGCGGCGTTGGCCACAACAGTCTTTGTTTCTCTTTCCAGCCAGGCGGCCGAAGCGGTGCGCATCGGTTATTGGACCAGCGGCGTCAGCCTGGGCTACGGCTCGGTGCTGGAGGCCAAGGACTTCCTGGCCAAACGCGGCATCGAGGCGACATTCGTGCATTTCCCGGATGTGAATGCGCCCATCCGGGCACTGGCCGCCGGATCTATCGACCTGGCCTTCGGTGCGCCGGTAGCCGGGGTGTTCAGCGCTGCTGCCGAAGGCGTGCCGATCAAAATTTTTGCCGCCACACAACCTGCGGACGTGCAGTTCGTGGTGCCGGCGGACTCTCCGATCAACTCGGTAGCAGAGTTCAAGGGCAAAAAAATCGGCATGTCGCCGACCGGTTCGTCGGTCGCGGTGATTGCCGGGACAGTGCTGGCCGGCAACTACGGCATTCAGCCCGCGGATTTCTCGCTGATCGGCGGCAACGAATCGCGGCTCGCGCAATTTCTCTCGCAAAAACAAGTGGATGGCGCTGCGCTGCGTTCTCTGACCATCGCTCAGCTCGATGACGAATTGAAGGTGAAACGCCTGGGCAGCTTCGCCGATGAGTGGAAGAAACTGACCAAAACCGATGCCGTGCCCTACATCGGCGTTGGCGCGGTGAACGCGCGCCTGGTGGATGAACATCCGCAAACCGTCGTCAAGGTCATCGCCGCATTGCGCGACACCCTGGCCTGGGGCGCGACGCACCATGACGACGTGATCGGCATCCTGGAAAAGAGCGCCAACCTGCCCACCAAGGACGCCAAAGTCTACGTCGGCCTGTGGGATGCCATGAACCGCGTGTCATTCGAGCCCGCCGACATAGCGACTCTCAAGTTGCAGCACAAAGTCTTCATTGAAGGCGGGCTGGTCAAAGGCGAACTCAAGGATGAGCTGTTCGCCACCCAGCCGTACATCGACTCGAAAAACCTCAAATAGTCTTGTCATTTTCATCAACGATTCAGGAGAAATCTCCAGTGAGCAAAACCATGAAAGCCCTGGTACTCGATGCACACGGCGACCTCGACCAGTTGCGCGTGGTGAGCGACAAGCCGGTACCGGCAGTCATCCAGGGTCACGTCGTGATCCGCGTTGGCGCGTCTTCTTTCAACTACCACGATGTGTTCACCGTCAAAGGCATGCCGGGCATCAAGGTGCCACTGCCGGTGGTCATCGGTCTGGATCTGGCCGGCACCATTAGCGAAGTAGGCGGGGGCGTCAGCGGCTGGAAGGTGGGCGACCGCGTGCTGGTCAATCCGCTTAAGCCCGACGTCGGCTTGATGGGCGAAATGGTCGACGGTGGCATGGCCGAATACGCATTGGTGGATGCGCGGCAGTTGATCAGCCTGCCGTCAGCAGTGAGCTTCGAACAGGGGGCAGCGCTGCCGGTGGCTTACGGCACCGCGCATCGCATGTTGATCACTCACAACACCGTCAAGGCCGGGGATCGCGTGCTGATTCTGGGTGCCAGCGGCGGGGTCGGCACGGCCTGCGTAATTCTTGCCAAGCTGCTGGGCGCTGAAGTCATCGCCTGTGCCGGTAGCGATGCCAAGGGTGAGCGTCTCAAGGAAATCGGTGCTGATCACGTACTCAATTATCGTGACACTGACTTCTCCAAATGGGCGATCGCCCAATACGGCAAGCCACAACGCCGGACCCATGAAGGCGGCGTCGATGTGGTGATCAACTTCACCGGCGGCGACACCTGGGTGCCTTCGCTCAAGTGCCTGAAGCGCGGCGGTACCTTGCTGGTCTGCGGCGCCACGGCCGGTCACGATCCGGCTGAAGACTTGCGCTATGTGTGGAGCTTCGAATTGAACATCAAGGGTTCCAACAGCTTCTACGAGGAGAATCTGGTGGGTCTGCTGGACCTGATCGCCGAAGGCAAGATTGACCCTCTGATTGACCGGGTTCTGCCCCTTGAGCAGGCCGCCGAAGGGTTGGCGCTGATCCGTGATCGGGAAGTGCTGGGCAAGGTCGTCGTCAAACCCTGACTTATCTGTGGGACCGGCTTCAGCCGGGAAGACTTCATCCCTGCCACAGCATATCCATCGAATGTACTGGCGCCTTCCCGGCTGAAGCCGGTCCTGCAGGGCCTCCAGCGGTACGGGCTTTTGTTGCTCTTAATTCACTGACATCAGGAATTCATCATGACCGATACATTGCCAACTGCTGCCGATATCCAGGCGCGTCTGCTCAAAGGCCCTTACCACCAATGGCTTGGCCTTGAAGTGACCGAGGTGGGTGAGGGCAGCATTGAACTCACCGCCAAATGGCGCGAAGAGTGGGTGGTCAACGTCGAAGGCGGTTACACCCACGGCGGGATTCTCGCGGCGCTGGTGGACCTGACTGCCGACTGGGCGCTGGTCTCGAAAACCGGCAAGGGCGTACCGACCATTGACCTGCGGGTCGATTACCACCGTGCGGCCAAGGGCGATTTGCGCGCCAGCGGCCGGGTGATCAAGTTCGGCAAGCAGTTCTCAGTGGCCGAGGCTCAGGTGTTCGATGCCGAAGGTCATCTGGTGGCCAGCGGTCGCGGCGTTTACTCGACACCTGCACCCAAGGCCTGATCATGCAAACTGCCCTGGATCATCTGGTCATCAATACTCGTTTCGAGACCGACACCGCAGCTCAAGTGTTCGCTGCGCTGGGTTTCACCCTCACGCCGCGCGGTTATCACTCGCTGGGTTCACTCAACCATTTGATGATGTTCCCGGGCGCCTACCTCGAACTCATCGGCCTCCCGCTCGGCACCCGCAAGTTACGCCAGGAAGTGCTGGACAGCCCGGTCGGCATTGACGGTCTGGTGCTGAGTACCAAAAACGCCCACGCCACCCATGGCGAGCTGGTCAGTGCCGGGTTTCTGGTGCAGCCGGTACAGCGTTTCTCTCGGGCCGTTGAACATCAGGGCCGGGAGTTGCAGGCGCGGTTCACCACAGTGCGCTTGCAGCCTGAGCAATTTGCCGGCGGGCGCGTCTACTACTGCCATCACGAAACCCCGGAACTGGTCTGGCAACCACAGTGGCTGACTCATGCCAATGACGTGACTGCGATCCTCAAGCTGACGGTGCTCAGCGCCGAACCGCAAACGGCACGGGAGCGCTATGCCGCCCTCGGCCAGCTGGAAGACGGGTTTGCCCTGGACGTGGTTGATCACGCCAGCCTCGAACAGCGCTTTGGTGCCTCCGCCAGCCAGCTCAGCCAGCGCGGCGAACGTTTTGCGGCGATTACCCTGCGCTGCGCTGATCCTGCGCAACTGGCTCGCCTGGCTGACGAAGCGGGCCTTAGCTTTCGGATCGAGGCGGATCGGGTGCTGATCGAAATTGCCGAGTTCGAAACCTTGCTGGAGTTTGTGTCGTGATCTCAACCGTGAAAAACCTCGGTCGGGTGATTGACCGACAGGCTGATCGCGAGCGGTTGGCGTTTATCGGGGTGGATGACTGGGGGGCTAGCGGTGGTACTGGTCGTGGGACCGGCTTCAGCCGGGAAGGCGTCATTTCAGATCATGCAAATCTTCCTGATTCGCTGGCTTTTTCCCGGCTAAAGCCGGTCCCACGTCCGATGTCACGTCCGGTCTCGCGGTTGATCACCTACGGCGAACTGGACGACCTCGCCGACGGTATCGCCCGCGCGCTCGCGGCACGCGGCTATGCCCAGGGCGAGCGGATTGCCCTGTTGGCCGCCAACTCCGTGGAATACCTCGCGGCAGCGCTGGGCATCATGCGCGCCGGGCTGGTGGCGGTGCCGGTCAATTACAAATTCCCCAACGCCACCGTGCACTACGTGATTGCCGACAGCGGAGCACGGCTGCTGTTTTGCGACCAACGTCGTTTGCCAGCTGCGCCTGCCGGTCTGGAACGGCTCGACTTGAGCGCCGCAGGCCTCGCCGCATTTACCAACCCCGGAGCGTTCGAGGCGTTTGAACCATTGGCCGACGAACCCGCGCTAATCCTCTACACGTCCGGCTCCACCGGTAAACCCAAAGGTGTGGTGCTCAGTCATGCGGCTCATCTGTGGGTGGTGCAAACCCGCTTGCAGGCGACCCGCCTGGCCGAGGAAAAGCCGCTGATTGCGGCGCCGTTCTATCACATGAACGCCTTGGCGCTGGCCTTGCTCAGCCTGGCTTCCCATACCACCACGGTGCTGTTGCCGCAATTCACGGCAGCGAGTTATGTCGACGCCATCCAGCACCACGCCTGCACCTGGCTGACCGCCGTACCGCCGATGATCGCCATGATGCTGCGCGAGAAAGCCTTGCTGGCCGAGGTTGATCTGTCCCATGTGCGCGTGGTGCGCATGGGTTCGGCACCGGTCAGTTTCAGCTTGCTGGAGCAAATCCATCGTCTGCTGCCCGCTGCCAAAGTGATCAACGCCTATGGCACCACCGAAGGCGGGCCGGTTGTGTTTGCGCCGCACCCGGCCGGGCTGCCCAGCCCGCCGCTGTCCCTGGGCTGCGCCCACCCGCGAGTCGAGCTGCGCCTGCGTGATGAAGCGGGTGAGCTGAGCGATCAGGGTGTGCTGGAACTGCGCAGCCCCGGCCTGATGACGGGTTACCACAATCGACCGGACTTACCCGTGCCTTTCACCGAGGACGGTTATTACGTGACCGGCGACGTATTCGAACGTGATGCCAACGGCTTCTACACCTTCGTCGGGCGGCGCGACGACATGTTCGTCAGCGGCGGCGAGAACATCTATCCCGGGGAAATCGAAAAACTGCTGGAGCAGCATCCCGCAGTGCAGCAGGCCTGCGTGGTGCCGCTGGAAGATGCCATCAAAGGCCATAAACCGGTGGCATTCGTGGTTCTGCGTGAAGGCAGCGTTGCCAGTGAAGATCAGCTCAAGGCCTTCGTCCTGGAGCATGCCGCTGCCTATCAGCACCCGCGCCGGGTCTGGTTTCTCGACGCATTGCCGCTTGCCACTACCAACAAGATCGACCGCCGCGCCCTGATTGATCAGGCGCTCTCTGAATTGACTCGATAAGGACTGTTCATGACCATTGCCAAGCTGTTGCTGCCGCTGACTGCGCCGTTGATGCTCGGAGCCGCCCACGCCTGGGCGCTGGATGACGTAACCGTTGCCCTGGCGATTCCGCCTGCGGTACATGACGGCGCGGCGTATGCTGCGGCCGAGGAACTGGGCCTGTTCAAGGAGCAGGGCCTGAAGGTCAATGTGGTGGTGTTTCAGGGCGCCGGGGCCTTGCTGCCCCAGGTGGCGAGCAAGCGAGTGACCTTCGGCTTCCCGGTTGCCGAGCCGGTCATTTCCAGTTACTTCAATGGCAAGGACCCGTTGCCGGTGCGCTATTTCTACAATGGCGTGCCGAGCCAGACCATGGAATATGCGGTGCTGTCCGATTCACCGATCAAGAGCCTGGCGGATCTGCAAGGCAAGCAGATCGGCGTTGGCGCCTTGACCTGGGGCACGTTGCCCAACAGCCGCGCGGCCTTGCGCATCGCCGGACTGGAACCCGGCAAAAACGTCGAGTTTGTCGCAGTCGGTGCGTTGGGCGCAGGCTTCCAGGCGTTGAAAAGCGGCCGTGTTGACGCCCTCAACTTCAACAGCAGTTGGGATGACATGCTGGAGCTTTCCGGCACGGCGATCCGCCGGATTGCCTATCCGCCGGTGTTTCAGGAAAACCCCGGCAACGGCTTTGTTGCCCATGTCGACACCTTCAAGGAAAACCCCGACCTGATCCGCCGATTCGGTCGCGCCTACACTCAGGGGCAACTTGTCTGCGAGGCCAATCCGACCTATTGCGTGCAAGCCTTCTGGCGACAGCATCCGGAAAGCAAACCGGCAGACGCCGATGGCAAAGGCCTTGCCGATGCCCGCGAACTGTTGAGCCGTCGACTGCGCAACACCTTGCATAATTCTGATGGCAGCTCGCGTGTTCCCGGGCAATACAACCTGCAAATCATCAAGGACGCGATCTCGGCCATGGCCACAACCGGCGAATTCCCCACCGCCGATGTGCCGGTAGAAAAAATCTTTTCCAATGAATTTGTCCCGGCCTTCACTGATTTTGACCGCGCGGCGCTGGTGCAACGCGCGCAGGACGCGCAATGAGCCCGCAGTGCTGGATCGACATCCCGGACGGGCTGATCGATCAGCCCCGAGAGATCCGCTTTACCGGGCTTTCGTCAGGCATCGCCCAGTTACGCAGCTGGCTGCACAGTGCCGACGGAGGTCGCTGGGAAAGCCAGGCGCAATTTCTGATCGACGAGCAAGGTGAGCTGGACCTGAGTCGGAATGCCCCGCAAGCGGGGGATTGGTCAAGCGCCGATGCCATGGCGTTGGTCTGGTCCATGCGGCAGATCCTGCCGCCAACCACCTCCCCGGCTCAGGAAAGTCTGGCCGCGCAGCGCATCGAGCTGCAAGTGACCGATGCGCAAGGGCAGAAGGTCAGCGCCGCGTTTCTTCAGCATTACCTGGCGCCGGGCGTTGAGCATCGCGAGATCAGCGAGGCCGGGATCAGTGCGACGCTTTTCCTGCCTGCCGGCAATCAACCTTCAGAGCTGGTGATTGTGCTCAATGGCTCCGGCGGCGGTACACCGCAACAGCGCGCCGCCTTGTATGCGGCCCATGGTTACACGGCGTTGGCGTTGGCTTATTTCAAGGCGCCGGGGCGTGCGGAACATATCAGTGACACGCCTCTGGAGTACTTTCAGCAGGCGCTGGAATGGGCCGCGCGCACGCTCAAGCCCAAGGACGATTTTATCGCGGTAGCCGGGTTGTCCCGTGGCGGCGAGTTGGCGTTGCTGTTGGCATCGCACTTCCCTGAACGGGTCAGCGCGGTGATCGGTTATGTACCCAGCTCGGTGGTGCACGGCACGTTGCGCGCCGGTCGGCCGGATCAACCCCGGGATGCCAACGCCTGGACCTGGCAAGGACAGCCGCTGGTCAACGTCTGGCGAGACAACCCTCTCGCTGACTGGCGGGCCTTCGATGTTGCCGATCAGCCAGGCGCACCGATTCGGCAGGCGTCGGCGTTCATAGCGGTGCAACAGGACGCTGCGTCCGTGGCCAGTGCGCGGATCCCGGTAGAAAACATCCGGGGGCCGCTGCTGCTGATATCCGGTGATGACGATGGGTTCTGGCCGTCGACGGCTTATTGCGTCGAAATCGAGGCAGATTTGCGCGCCCGTGGCCATGCCTGGCCGGTGGAGCATGTGCTTAATCGCGACGCCGGGCATGCCATTGGTATCCCTTATGTGCCAACCACCGCGATTGCTCGCTTGCACCCGGTGGCGAAGGTGCTGATCAGCGGCGGCGGCACACCAGCCGCCAACGCACTGGCCAATCAGCACAGTTGGGGCAGGGTGCTTGAGTTTCTCGAACGTGCCGTCGCTGCACGGGCGTTGCAGCGATGAGTGCGGCGCTGAGTGTGCAGCAAGTCGGCCTGACTTATGCGACGCGGCGTGGGCAGATTCATGCCTTGAGCAATATTGACCTGAGCATCGCCGAGGGCGAATTCGTCGCGTTGCTGGGTCCGTCGGGTTGCGGCAAATCCACGCTGCTTAAACTGGCCGCAGGTTTGCTGCCAGTTTCCAGCGGGCGCATCGAACTGGCTGGCGCCGCCGTTCACGGGCCGAGTCGGCAAAGCGGGGTGGTGTTCCAGAAGCCCAACATGCTGCCCTGGAAGTCGGTGCTGGACAACGTGCTGCTGCCAGCAAAAACCCTGGGTTTGCCCATGGCCGAGGCGCGCCAGCGAGGGTTACAGTTACTGGAACTGGTGGGTTTGCAGGCCTTCGCCAATGACTATCCGTTCGAGCTTTCCGGCGGTATGCAACAGCGCGTCGGGATCGCGCGCATGTTGCTGCATGACCCGCAGATGCTGCTCATGGACGAGCCATTCGCCGCGCTGGACGCCATGTCCCGCGAGGCATTGACCCTTGAGCTGCAGCGGATCTGGAGCGTGCATCGCAAGTCGGTGTTGTTCATTACGCACAGCATTCAGGAAGCGGTGTTTCTGGCTGACCGGGTGCTGGTGATGTCGTCGTCACCGGGCACGATCATCGATGAGTTGGCTATCGACCTGCCGCGACCGCGCACGCTGGATACCCTCAATGACCCGCAGTTCACCGCGCTTTGTCATCACCTGCGGAGGCATTTCAGCCATGCGTAGATTGCTGCCCGTGCTGTATCCACTCACCAGCCTTGCGGTGCTGATTCTGGTCTGGGACCAGGCCGTGCGCTGGTTGGGTATTTCCGATTATCTGCTGCCGGCGCCGCTGGCAGTCTTTCAGGCTCTGGCCAGCGGTTTCGCCGACGGCACGCTGTGGCCACATATTGCCGCAACGGTGATCGAGACCCTCAGCGGCTATGTCATCGGCTCGGTGCTGGCGGTGATTCTCGGGGCTTTGCTGGCCGAGTCGCGGACCTTCGAACGCTTCGTTTATCCGTTGTTGATCGGCTTGCAGGCCACGCCCAAGGTCGCTCTCGGGCCGATCATTCTGGTGTGGTTCGGCTTCGGCATCGCGTCGAAGATCGTGCTGGTGACGCTGGTGTGTTTCTTCCCGCTGTTCGTCAATACGGTCAATGGTATTCGCCGGACCGACCCTGAATTGCTGGATGCCTGTCGGGCATTTTCGGCGTCACGGATGTATTTGCTGCTGCACGTGAAGTTCCCGGCAGCGGCGGGCGAGGTGTTCGCGGGCTTGCAGATCGGTATTTCCCTGGCGCTGATCGGCGCGGTGGTGGGCGAGTTTCTGTCTTCGCAAAGCGGCTTGGGTTATCTGATCGCTTCAAGCTCGGTCAGCATGAATATGGCAACGATGTTCAGCGGCCTGATTTTGCTGGCGCTGATCGGTCTGTGCGGCGCGCAAAGCGTACGGGCGATACAGCACCGGGTGATTTTCTGGGAGCCGGGTGCTGCCCGGCGACAACGCAAAAACTAGCTCAAGGAGTATCCATGACTTTTGATTGGCAAAACCCTTACCCCACGACCCGGATTCCGTTGTTCGCTCGCAATGTAGTGTCGACATCGCATCCAATTGCTGCGCAGGCCGGGCTGAACATGCTGCTCGCTGGCGGCAATGCCGTGGACGCCGCAATTGCTGCTGCCGCGATGCTCACGGTGGTTGAGCCGGTGTCCAACGGACTGGGCAGCGACGCCTTCGCCATCGTCTGGGACGGCCAGCAATTGCACGGCCTCAATGCTTCCGGCCCGGCCCCGCAAGCCTGGGATCTGGCGCATTTCCGCCAGCGTTATGGCGAGGATGGCGCAGGTCACGCCAAGCGTCCGGTTCGTGGCTGGGATTCAGTCACCGTGCCCGGCGCCGTCGCAGGCTGGGCCGCGTTGCATGAGCGCTTCGGCAAGCTGCCGTTTGCTGATCTTCTCGAACCGGCTGCGCAAGTCGCTGAACGCGGCATCACTCTGGCGCCCACCGTTGCCCATAAATGGGCTGGCGCCGTGCCGTTGCTCAATACCCAACCCGGTTTCGCCGAGGTGTTCATGCCCGGCGGGCGGGCGCCGCGCACCGGCGAGAAATTCGTGTTCAAGGACGCTGCGCGCACGTTGCGCCTGCTCGGCCAGCAAGGCGGCCGGGCGTTTTACGAAGGGCAGATCGCCGAAGCGATTGTCGGCTTCTCGCGTCAGACGGGCGGTTCGTTGTCGCTGGATGACTTGCGCAATTATCAACCGGAGTGGGTCGCGCCCATCGCCAAGTCTTATCGGGGCTTTGACGTGCATGAGATCCCGCCCAATGGGCAGGGCATCGCGGCGTTGATCGCGCTCGGCATTCTGGAACGTTTCGATCTGGCGTCGTTGCCGCTGGATTCAGCGCAGTCTCAGCATTTGCAGATCGAAGCCATGAAGCTGGCCTTTGCCGATATCTACCAGTATGTGGCCGATCCTTCGAGCATGGACGTCACGCCTGAGCAGATGCTCGATGACAGTTATCTGGACAGTCGCGCCCGACTCCTCAATCCTGCCAAAGCCAGCGATCCGGGCTTTGGCATGCCGCGCAGCGGTGGCACGGTGTACCTGAGCGCCGCCGATGAAAACGGCATGATGATCTCGTTCATCCAGTCCAACTACATGGGTTTTGGCAGCGGCATCGTGGTGCCGGAATATGGCATCAGTCTGCAGAATCGCGGCGCCGGTTTCTCCAGCGATCCTGCGTCGGCCAATGTTGTCGCACCCGGCA
The DNA here is from genome assembly GCF_049898225.1 of Pseudomonas sp. DSP3-2-3. Taxonomy (NCBI): domain Bacteria; kingdom Pseudomonadati; phylum Pseudomonadota; class Gammaproteobacteria; order Pseudomonadales; family Pseudomonadaceae; genus Pseudomonas; species Pseudomonas sp. DSP3-2-3. Next base: position 79,320 of record NZ_JAFCXH010000011.1, read on the forward strand.
AGCGTCCGTTTCACACCATCATTCCGGCCTTCCTGACCAAGGACGGCAAGCCGCAAATGAGTTTCGGCGTGATGGGCGGCGACATGCAGCCCCAAGGGCACGTGCAGACCCTGGTGCGCATGCTCGACTATCACCAACAACCGCAGGCGGCCTGTGATGCGCCGCGCTGGAAGGTCAATCGGGATTTTTCGGTGGATCTGGAAGACACACTGGCCGCCGCCACCGTTGACGGCCTGCGCGACCTTGGTCACCGGTTGAAATCCGTCGAAGATCCGTACATGGACTTCGGCTCCGGGCAGTTCATCTGGCGTCTGTCGGATGATCCCGATCATGGTTACGTTGCCGCCAGTGACAGCCGCCGTGACGGGCATGCGGCGGGGTTCTAGCTGAGCCTGGCGGTCGCAGCGCTGCCTTTCATTGCCCGATGAATTCAGCGCTGCTCCACCAGATTCAAAAAGCGCCGCGTCCTTTCGTTGTCAGGCTCGATCAATATCTGCTTCGCGCTGCCATCAGCGACGATTTTTCCGGATTCCATGAACAGTACGCGGTCGGCAATGTCCTGGGCGAACTTCATTTCGTGGGTCACCAGCAACATGGTCATCTGCTGTTCGTGGGCGATGGAACGGATCACCGCCAGCACTTCACCGACCAGCTCCGGGTCCAGCGCTGACGTCACTTCGTCGAACAACATCACCTGCGGGCGCATGGCCAGCGCGCGGGCGATGGCGACGCGTTGCTGCTGACCGCCGGAAAGTTGGCCCGGATAGGCACTCGACTTATGGCTCATGCCCACCAGGCCCAGGTACTCGTTGGCGCGCTCCTGGGCTTCTTCCCGACTGAGCTTCAGAACCCGAAAGGGCGCCTCGGTGACATTTTCCTGCACGGTGAGGTGCGGGAACAGGTTGAACTGCTGGAACACCATGCCCACCCGATGCGCCACCGGCGGTTTTTTTGATCCGGGCCAGCGCCAGCCTGAATGCTTGCCCGGCACCGCAGCTCCGGCGACTTCGATGCTGCCTTGCTGGTAGGCTTCCAGGCCCTTGATCAAGCGCAGGACCGTGGATTTGCCTGAACCGCTGGGACCGATCAAAGCGACTTTCTGTCCTTGGGGAATACTCAAGTCCAGATGATCGATGACCCGGTTGCTGCCAAAACTCTTGACCACCTGTTTCAGGATTATTTGCGCCGGAGCGCCTGTAAGACCGTGTGCGAGATCAGACATGACTGCGCCTTTCGAAAAATTTGAAGAGCAGGGAAGTGGGTACGCTGATCGCCAGAAACATCAGCGCCATCACCGTGTACGGCTCGTTATAGCGATAGGTCATGCCCGCGATCTGCTTGGCCGCCTGAAACAGTTCAGGAATGGTGATCACCGCCAGCAACGGGGTTTCCTTGAACATGCCGATCAGGTAATTGCCCAGGATCGGCAGCATCGGCTTGAGCGCCTGGGGAAGGATGATGCGTTGCCAGGTTGTGGCGGTGTCAAAATCCAGGGCTCGTGCGGCTTCCCATTGGCCCGCGGGTACACCTTCGATGGCGCCGCGATAGGCTTCGGCGATGTAGGCGCCGTAATAAAGTCCCAGCCCAATCACCCCGGTGGAGATCGCCGGTAACGTGATGCCGGCCAAGGGGAAGGCGAAAAACAGCACGTACAGCTGCACCATCAAGGGCGTGTGGCGAAAAAAGCTCAGGTAAGCGCTGCTCAGCCGATGCAGCCAGATGATTTTCGAGCGCTGGGCAATCGCCAGGACCAGGCCCACCAGCACCGCCAGCAGGAAACCCAGCACCACCACTTGCAGGGTGACCAGCAAACCCAGGAACAGCTCGGGCAGGATCGACCAGGCGAAGGCGTAATCGAAACTCATGAGCACGTCTCCTGGCGCCAGGCCGTGACGTGACGCTCATAACGCCGCACCAGCCAGCTCAATGGCCAGGCCATGAGGAAATAACAGACCAGCACGATGCACCAGATCAGCGTTTGCTGGCCCAGCGTAGTGATCAACTGCGCGCCCGAGAACGTCAGGTCGCTCAGGCTGATCAATGACACCAGCGAGGTGGTCTTGAGCAGCTCCACCAGTTGATTACCCATCGGCGGTAACATGAACGGCAGCGCCTGGGGCAGGATGATCCGGCGAAAAGCGGTGATTGAATCGAAGTCCAGCGCCCGGAGTGCATCGCGTTGCCCGCGACTGACATTGACGAGTGCCGAACGCACGATTTCCGAGCCATAGGCCGAGAAAGTCAGGCCCAGGCCAATGACGCCGGTGGTCATTGGCGACAGACTGATGCCGAACAATGGCAGGATGAAGAACAGGTAAAACAACAGGACCAGCGCCGAAATGCCCCGCAGGATTTCGACGTAAACCGTGGCAATCCAGCGCAGTCCGCGCAACGGCGACAAGCGCATCAGGGCAATGACGAACGACATCACCACGACCACCACTTGGGCGAGCAAAGTAATTTCCAGGGTCAACAGCGCACCGGATGCCAGCTGACGCGCAATAAAACCTGCGGTGTCCACAACAGAAGGATCGAAGAACATGGCCTGTACTCGTATGGGTTGAGGCCGTTTGCCGCTCAGGTTTCAATGTCGCCACCGCAGGTGACGAAGACGATCAGCAGGTGCTGTTCAAAGAGTGCTGGCATGCAACGGTGCGAGGCTGATCAGCCATTCGCTTTGCTCGCAAAAACTTCAAAGACTGCAGCGTTGCTCGGCGGTGACTGCGGCGTCCGGAAGTTCGTTCTCGGTGTAGCCGTATTTCTGCAGGATATTCAGCAGTTCACCCGATGCGCGCAGTTTTGCCAGTTGTTCGTTGAAGGCCTGGATGAATTCAGGGTCGTTTTTCGGCAGGCCGTAAGCGTGGTAATTCCAGGTCGGCTTGCCCTGAGCATCAGGGATCTGCACGTAAGGCTGCGCCCGTTCGATGGCCGGGCTGTTGGCTTTCTTCACCAGGCTGATGATTTCGGCGTCCGGGAAATACACCACGTCGACACGGTCGGCCTGGAGCGCGGCCAATGCTTCTGTGTCTTTATCGAAGAGCACGACGTTGCCGCTGGCGATGCCGCTGTCCTTGGACTCCTGAACCTGATTGCTACCGGGCTGCGTGGCCAGGCGCGCCTTGCCGTTGGTGGCGACGTCCTTGAGGCTGTGCAACTTCAGCGGGTTGCCGGCTTTGACAATGAACGCGCCGCCGGAGCGGGTGACTGGATTGGAATAGCCGATCACTTTGCAGCGAGCGGGGTTGATGAACAGCCCGGCACCGATCAAGTCGAAGCGCCCGGCGGCCAGGCCCGGGACCAGTGAGCCGAAGTCGGTGATTGGCGTTTCAATGTTGGTGATACCCAGCGCCGCGAGCACGGCTTTCAGCACTTCGACGTTGGCGCCGGTCACTTTGTCGTCCGTGCCGATATAGGCATAGGGCTGCTCGTTGGCAATCCCCGCCGTCAACCCACTCGCGCGCCCCTTTTCCAGCAATCCCGCCGCCATGGCGGAGAACGAACAGACCGCGCTCAACAAGACGGCTGAACCAAATACAGCTGCCAACGACAAGGGTTTCAGGGCTTTCATCAAAAATGCTCAGGTTTGAGAAATAGAGTGCGGTGCGTAGGTGTTTTGCCTCACCACTTCCGGTGCTGAGGCAAGAATATGGTTCTAAAAAAGTATTTCTAAATAATTATTTTGCATTAGCTTATGGCTGAATCGTTTGATTCGATGGGAGAGGCGCGTGCTGGCAATGTCAGGGACATCCCGTTGTCAGGGCAACCGGAAACCCACGCGGCCGCCAGCGCCGCCTTGCCGCAGGTCGTTAAAATCTTATTGGTAGGGAATACGCTCAAGTAACGGGTTGCAACTGTCGATAACCCTTTTGAGCACCGCAATCCGTGGCTGGTTTCGCCCAGCTGACAATGCACCTGCCAACAGGGAAACCACCGGATGTCGATAAAATTACGCCTGCTTTTGCTGATTGGCACCAGCTTGCTCACTGCCGTGATCGTCAGTCTGGTCAGCTACCTGGGCAACCTCCAGATGCGTGATGCGGTGAATGACAACGAGGTCAGCATGACCGCGCTGCGTAATCACCTGGAAGCGGACATGATGCACGATGCGCTGCGTGGCGACGTGTTCTCCGCGATGCTGGTGGGGCTGGGGAAAAGCACCAGCACCAAGGATGAGGTGCGCAGCTCCATCGCGGAACATGCAGAACACTTTCGTCAGATGCTCGGTGATAACCTCAAGCTGCCGGTCAACGACACCATCAAGTCAGCCCTGAGCAAAATGCGCCCAAGCCTCGACACCTACATCAGTGCCGGCGAGCGCATCGTCGGACTGGCCCTCGATGACCCGAATGCTGCGCAGCTGCAACTGGGCACTTTCAATAAAGCCTTCAGCCAACTGGAAGACGAGTTGGCCGCTCTCAGCGAGTTGATCGAAACCGACACTCAGCTGACCGGCCAGGGTACTCAGCAAACCATCAGCAACGCCAACATGACCCTCGGCGGCGTGCTGATCGCCAGTTTGCTGTTGCTGTTGATCCAGGGCCGCTGGGTGATTCGCAGCATCATGGGCCCGCTGCAGTCCGCCAGCCGGATTGCCGAGAGCATTGCCCATGGCAACTTGAGCGAATCCATTGTCGAACCTGTGCAACGGGACGAAGCCAGCATGCTGATTCGCAGCCTGGCAACCATGCAGCGTGACCTGCGCGGGATGATCGAAGTGGTTCGCAGCAATGCCCATGGCGTGAGTGGCATGAGTCAGCAATTGAGCAGCGGCTGCCATCAGGTCACCGGCAGCAGCCAACAGCAAAGCGCAGCCGCCAGCACCATGGCCGCTGCGGCCAGTGAAATGACTGCAAGCATCGAGGAAATCACCCGCCACGCCGAGCGGGCGCTGCAGATGGCCAACCAGGCCGAGGAACTGGCCAAGAATGGCGGTCGCGTGATCCATCAGGTGGTCAACGACATGGACGGTATTGCGCGCTCTGCGCAGCAGTCGGCGCAGGTGATCCGTACCCTGGACAAGGAGTCGGAGGGTATTTTCAGCATCATTCAGGTGATCAAGGGCATCGCTGACCAGACCAACCTGCTTGCGCTCAACGCAGCCATCGAGGCCGCCCGCGCGGGTGAGCAGGGACGTGGTTTTGCGGTGGTTGCCGACGAGGTGCGCAGTCTGGCTGGAAGAACCAGTGCTTCGACCCAGGAAATTGCCAGCATGGTTTCGCGCATCCAGCAAAGCACCCGCGAAGCTGTCACCAGCATGGAGACCGGCGTTGCGCAGGTCGACAAAGGCATGGCTGTGACCGCCGATGTCGAGCGCGCCATCCGCGAAATCCTCGACGCCACATTGAAGACGACTCAGCTGGTCAATGACATCACCCGGACCATCGGCGAGCAAAGCCTGGCCAGCAATGAAATTGCCCATCAAGTGGAAATGATTGCCAGCATGTCCGAAGACAACAGCCGGGTCATTGGCCAGACGGCGACCACCACCGATGAACTGTCCGCCCTGGCGGGGAAACTTTCGCAATCGGTGGATCGGTTTCGTCTGTGATGCATGGGTTGGCGCTGTTGTCGTGCGGCGCCGGGCTTACAAATCGATAACGAGGTCTGATGTCGGTTTGCTGCAGCAGAGCAGACGCAGCCCTTTGTCGATTTCCCGCTGGCGGATACCGCCGTTGTGGTTCATCTCGACCGTGCCTTGCAGGACTGTGGTCTTGCATGTGCCACACACCCCTTGACTGCAGGAAGAGGGCACGATGGCGCCGGCTTTTTTGGCCGTCGGTAGCCCTTGATTTTTTTGCTGGGTTCTTCGGGCTGCGGCTGGATTTTCATGATGCTTGGTCTCAAAGTGCCAAAGCGAGGGGCGTCGGTCAAATGTACTCAGGTGTACATTCAAGGGGCATCGGAGTACATTTAAGTTACACGTTTTTGAAGAGGGTTCCCCAAATGTCCCAGTTAGGGAAGACACGTGGCAAGGCCCAGGATGCCGGCTGGCGCGGGTCGCCGGAGGGATGGCTTGAGGCGGCCTATGACGCATTGAAGGAGTCGGGCATTGATGCAGTTCGCGTCATGCCGCTGGCCAAGCGTCTTGGTTTGTCACGCACCAGCTTTTATTGGTTCTTTGAGGATCGCGAGCAGTTGTTGGCCGCCTTGCTTACGCGTTGGCGCGATACCAATACCGGTGGGTTGATCCGGCAGTGCGAAAGCTATGCAGAAAGCATTTCCGAAGCAATTCTGAATGTCTTTGAATGTTGGCTCAATCCACAGTTATTCGACTCGCAGTTCGAGTTTGCGGTCCGTAGCTGGGCGCTGCAATCAAGTGAAGTTGCCGCAGAAGTCGCAACCATAGACGAGCAACGAATGAACGCCTTGGCGAATATGTTCAAGCGCTTCGGCTATGACAGCCATAGTGCTGATGCGCGGGCTCGCACGATTTATCTGACGCAAATCGGCTATATCACCATGAACACCAATGAGCTGATTACCGAGCGTTTCCGGCGTATCCCGCATTACGTGAGTATTTTCACCGGGAAAATACCCAAGCAGCGCGAACTGGATCGTTTCTACGGCAAATTCGGTTATGCCGAAAAGGAACCCGGGATCTTCGTGCCTTTGACCGACACCTTCGAGGAGGCGGCTGCCGATGACCAATGAGACGCTCGGCATCATTGGCGGAACGGGCTGGTTGGGTGGCTCGATCGCCAAGGCCGTGCTGGCAAAGGGATTGTTTCCGGCTGGCAAGCTGGTTATTTCAAACCGATCGGGAAGCCACCCGTTGGCCCATCAGGGCGCAAGCCTGGTAACCGATAATCAGGAGTTGGTGGATTGCAGCGACCTGGTGATCATTGCAGTTCGTCCTGAGCATTTCGCCAGCCTGAATATCAACGCGACGGGCAAAACAATCATCTCCTTGATGGCGGGAATCACCGCGCGGGCCATTGCTGCGCAGACCTCGGCTTCGGCGGTCGTGCGGGCGATGCCCAATGCTGCGGTAGAAATCCAGCAGTCTTTTACGCCCTGGTATTGTTTTGGGGAGATGGATGCATCGAAGAAAAACCTCGTGCAGCGTCTGTTCGAATGCGTCGGCACTGCGGCTGAGGTTCAGGAGGAGGGCTTCATTGATTACCTTTCAGCCCTCTCGGGCACGGGGCCGGCCTTTCCCGCCCTGTTGATGACGGCACTGAGCAACCAGGCAGTCGCTGCCGGTATCCCTGCTGATATTGCGCAACTTGCGGCGAAAAATGTCGTGGTCAATAGCAGTCAGCTACTGGCGAGTCGTGATGCACAGGAAATCCTTGACGCCTTAGCGGCTTACCGGGGCGTGACCGCCGCCGCTTTGCAGGCGATGACTCGTGCTAATTTCGAGGAGCAAATCGGCAGGGCGTTGCAGGAAGGGGCTTCGGTGGCCCGCAATGGGCTTCAATCCTGATCAACCCAAGCCTTAATCTGTCTGGCTGATGAATTGCCCCTGATGGTTGAAGTCAGGGGCATGCTTTCAGATGTCTTTTACCAGTCGCAACGCATCGTAGATGGCGGCATGGGTATTGCGCGCCGAGACTGCATCGCCGATCCGGAACAACTGGAAGCGGCCTCCCGGGTTGGTAACGATGTTCTGGGCGTTCCCCGCAATCAGATTGTGCTGCTCGACCGCGCCGCCGTTGCTCGAAAGGGGGCGCAGATCGAAGTACAAATCGTCCAGCGGCAGGGTGCCGTGGTTGATCACCACCTGATCGACCACTCGCTGCTTGTGTACCTGACCATAATCGCTGCCAAAGCGGGCTAACAATTTACCGTCCCGCCTCTCTACGGATTCGACCCGATAGGTCACTGTAAATGTCACGTCCAGGTCTTGCAGGCTGCGCATGTAAGGCACCAGGTTCATCGCCATCACTTCCGGCGCGAACGACCGGTCCGGGGTGACGATCTCCAGCGTTGCGCCACTGTTGGCGATGACTTCCGCAGCCTGCAGCGCCGCGTGGTCGCCAGCATCGTCGAAAATCAGCACGTTCTTGCCCGGCTTGACGTCGCCGGAAATGATGTCCCAGGTTGACACCACCAGTTCATTGCCCTGTTTCAGCACCTCGATGTCCGGCATGCCGCCGGTGGCAACAATTACTACGTCGGGCTCTTCGTTCAGCACCGTGTCGGCTTCGGCCCAGGTATTGAAGTGGAATCTCACGCCGAGACGTTCGCATTGCGCCATGCGCCAGTCGATGATGCTGATCATCTCGCGACGCCGCTCGCTGAGTGAGGTCAGGCGAATCTGCCCGCCGGGCTGGTCAGCGGCCTCGAACACCGTGACGTCGTGGCCGCGTTCGCCGGCCACGCGTGCCGCTTCCAGACCCGCCGGGCCGGTTCCGATCACTACCACCTTGCGCCTGGCAGGCGCTTTGGGGATTTCGTGAGGCATGGTGGTTTCGCGGCCAGTGGCAGCGTTGTGAATGCAATACGCCGCACCGCCTTGATAGATGCGATCCAGGCAATAGTTTGCCCCCACACAGGGGCGAATTTCCTCTTCACGCTTTTCGATGATCTTGCGCACAATGTGCGGATCGGTCATGTGCGCGCGGGTCATACCCACCATGTCGATCTTACCGGAAGCGATGGCATGCCGAGCGGTGGCGACGTCCGGAATCTTCGCCGCGTGGAACGTCGGGAAGCCCGTCGCCGCGCGGATTTCACCGGCAAAATCCAGATGCGGAGAATTGCGCATCCCCTGAATTGGAATCACATCGGTCAGGCCGGCATCGGTGTCGATGTGCCCGCGCACCACGTTGAGAAAATCCACCAGGCCGCTGTCCTTGAGCATGTGCGAAATAGCGATGCCTTCCTGCGTGCCGAAGCCACCGGCCAGATCCTCATCGCCGGTGTAACGCACACCCAGCAGGAAATCCTCACCGCATTGCTTGCGGATGCCGCGCAGGATATCGAAGGTAAACCGCAGGCGATTTTCCAGGGAGCCGCCGTAAGGGCCGTCGAGGTCGTTGGTCAGCGGTGACCAGAACTGATCCATCAAATGGCCGTAGGCCTGAAGTTCAAGACCGTCGAGGCCCGCCGCTTTCATGCGCTCGGCGGCATCGACGTAATCCTTGATGATCCGGTCGATATCCCACTCTTCCATCTTCTTGGGGAACGAGCGGTGCGACGCTTCGCGGCGGTGCGAAGGCGAAATCACTGGCAGCCAATCGGCTTTGTCCCAGCGGGTGCGGCGACCCAGATGGGTCAGCTGAATCATGACGGCCGCGCCGTGCTCGTGGCACTCGTCGGTCAAGTCCTTCATCCAGCCGACCACTTCGTCCTTGTAAGCCAGGATGTTGTTGAACACCGGCGGGCTGTCGCGCGACACCGCGGCGGAACCGGCGGTCATGGTTAATGCCACGCCAGCCTTGGCACGCTCGACGTGGTAGGCCCGATAAAGCTCCTTGGGCATACCGTCGACCGGATAAGCCGGTTCATGCGAGGTGGTCATGATGCGATTTTTGAGCGTCAGGTTTTTGATTTTATAGGGTTGCAGCAAGGGATCGCTGGACATGGTGGCGCGCTCCTGGAACAGAACATCAGGCTTGGTTTTGACATAACGGTATGTGGAATGTTCATGTGTGTCAATGAGCGGGACACACGTGTACATTTTTGCTTGCGCCGGCAAAAAACCAGGATTAATATCCAGCAAACACGGGCTGATCTGGCTCATTCGAGCTAAAAGGCGTTGCGAGGTGCGGGTGATCGATGCATGCGGATTAACGCGCGCGAGTCATTGGTTAACGACGCATCGGCACATTGCGCCCATGAGCGAAGGAGGGCCGAACCACCTGAAAGGACAGTGACTGCACCTGACAATAATTCATCCAGCTCTAACCGGAATGCCCTTGTGATCGCGATGTCATTTTGCGGTCATGAGATAACTTGATTCATCTACTGCCCTGCCAATAACTATTCATACAGTACGCGGAGATGCACCATGATTACGTTATCCAGTAAAACCCTTATTGGCTGGTTTTCGGCCTTGACTATGGCCTCATGCAGTCTGGTCGCTCATGCGGCCGACCCGGCACCTATCCGTATCGGCTGGGTAAACTGGTCGGACACGGAAATTGCGGTAAAGCTGGCAAATGCCGCCCTGGAGGATCACCTCAAGCAACCCGTCAAACTGGTTCTGGCGGACATTGGTATTCAGTTTCAGGCAGTAGCCAACGGCAATATCGACCTGATCCCGATGGTCTGGTTGCCGAGTACCCACAAGGCGTTCTACGACAAATACCGCGACAAACTTGAAGACCTCGGTGTGCTGTATGAAGGCCGGATCGGCATGGCGGTGCCAACGTCCATCCCGGTCAGTGAGATTGCCAGTGTTGAAGACCTCAACAAGCCAGCGGTGCGGGAGAAACTTGGCGGCAAGATCCTGACTTCCGAAGTGGGCAACGGCCAATACAAACTGACGGAAAAAGCCATCAAGGAATACAACCTCGACGGCTATAAAATGGTTGCCTCTTCAGAGTCTGGAATGCTGAGCGAGCTGGATCGTAATCTAAAGCGAGACAAATGGTCGTTGATCAACGCCTGGAGCCCGCACTGGATGTTCTCCAAGTGGCCCCTGCGCTATCTGGATGACCCGAAGCATGTTTTCGGTGGCGCCGAGCAAATCCACGCGGTTGCCCGCAAAGGCTTCAGTGCTGAGCACCCCGATGTTGCGCGGTTCTTTGTCAACTTCAAGATTCCTCAAGCTGATCTTGAAAAGTTGATGGCGGCGGCGCGTGACAGCTCGGCAGATAAGGTGGTTGCCGAATACTATGCCGCCAACAAGCCTCGTTTTGCGGCCATGTTTGACGGTCAGACTGCAGCCTCCACGGCGGGTCAGCCCTGATCGCCGTATCCATCTGGTTATTTCAGGCCGATGTCCTTCGTGGTGGGTGAAGGGCAGCGGCCAAATCCAGAAGTGCCGCACGCTTGATATCAAACGATATCGTCAATAAGGATATGGTGCTCGCCACGACTGCAGCGCTCTATCCGCGCCTCGACCTTGTAGACCTCGCGAAGCATCGATTCGCTAATCACCTCGTGGCTCGGGCCACTGCCCTGAGTGGTGCCCTCGGCAATCACCAACACCTGATCGGCGAAGCGCAGCGCCTGGTTCAGATCATGAATCGCGATGAATACAATGACCTGGCGTTTGCGAGCCAGGGCGCGCATGAAATTCAGGACCTGTACCTGCCGATGCATGTCGAGGGCGCTGGTCGGTTCATCCATCAGCAGGATCTCCGGTTCGCGCACCAGCGTCTGCGCGATGGACACCAACTGTTGCTGTCCACCGCTGAGCTCACCAAGGTTGCGGAAGGACAACTCCGTGATCCCAAGCGCAGCGAGAATTTCGTCCACCAGCTGCAGCTCATCATCGTCGACAACCCAGCCTGGGGTCAGTTGTTTGCGCGCCAGCAGAACTGATTCGTACACCGTCAAGCGGACGCTGGCATTCAAGCCCTGAGGCATGTAACTGATGCCCGCCAGGCCCTTTTTCGAGTCCTGCAAAACGACCTGTCCGGGGCCATCGATCAAGCCCGCCATGCGTTTGAACAAGGTGGATTTACCCGCCGCGTTTGGGCCGACTACCGCGACCACCTGGCCGCCGACAAAAGTTGTTGTGGTGACCCCTGTAATGACCGTGCGCTGGCCGTAGCGGGCACCGAGATTCTCCAGCTGGATCGTCACCATGAGTTTTTCTTCCCGCCGAGAATCAGAGATATGAAGAAGGGGACGCCGATCAGCGACGTGACCACGCCGATGGGGAAAATGGCGCCGGGAATCAGGGTTTTGCTGACCACCGAACTGGCGGACAGGATCAATGCGCCGGTCAGCAAGGACGCCGGCAGGAAGAACCGCTGGTCTTCACCGATCAGCATCCGCGCAATGTGCGGACCGACCAGCCCGATAAAGCCGATAGTGCCAACGAAGGCCACCGGGAACGAGGCAAGCAGGCTGACCATGATCAGCGTTTGAAAACGCAGGCTACGTACGTTGATGCCGAAGCTCGCGGCCTTGTCATCGCCCAGGCGCAGGGCGGTCAGGGCCCAGGCGCGTTTGGCGAAGATCGGCACGGTGATGAGAATCACCAGGCAGATCACCCCGAGTTTGGGCCAGGTGGCTTTGGTCAGGCTGCCCATGGTCCAGAACACCACGGCTGCCACGGCTTGCTCGGTGGCAAAAAACTGCACCAGCGCCAGCAACGCATTGAAGGTGAACACCAGGGCAATGCCGAGCAGCACGATGGTTTCGGCGGTGACCCCTCGGCGCATGCTCAGGAAATGGATCAGCAACGCCGAGAGCATGGCCATGATGAACGCGTTCACCGGCACCATGTACTGCGCCGCCAGCGGAAACAGTGCGACGCCAAACGCCAGTCCCATGGCGGCGCCGAAACTGGCGGCGGCGGAAATGCCCAGGGTGAACGGGCTGGCCAGCGGGTTGTTGAGGATTGTCTGCATCTGCGCGCCGGCCAGCGACAACGCCGCGCCGACTGCCACCGCCATCAGCGCCACCGGCAGGCGGATGTCCCACATCACCACCCGGACTTGTGGCGACGCACTGTCCGGGGAAAACAGCGCGCCCAATACTTCGCCAAGGCTGTAGTTCGCCGGCCCGAGGGCCAGATCCAGCAGCACACTGCCCAGCAGCAGCGCCACGAGCCCAGCCAGAATCAGGCGTTTACGCAGCACCAGGTGCCGATAGGTTTCCCGTTGTACGATCAATGTTCCGTCAGATGCGCTCATGGTTTGAGCTCCGGCTTGGGCAGGCTGACGAAGTAACCCGGTTCGTAAGGCACCGCTAGAAAGCGCTCATGCAACTCGCGAAATGAGGCATCTGGATCCAGGTCGGCAAACAGCGTCGGGTGAAACCATTTCGCCAACTGCTGGATAGCGACGAACTGATAAGGGCTGTTGTAGAACTGATGCCAGATCGCATGAAAGGCCTGATCGTCCTGAGCGTTGATGCCCGCGTAAGCCGGGCGTTGGGTGTACCACGCCAGTTTGTGTCTGGCTTGGGTCATATCCGCACCGGGGCCGACGCCAACCCAGCGGCCACCCGGCGCAAAGGCTTCCCAGTTGGCGCTGGTGACCACGACATGGTCAGGGTTGGCGACAATGACTTGCTCGGGGTTCAACTGGCCGAAGGTGGTGGGGATGATGTGCTTGGCGATGTTGTTGCCGCCGGCCATTTCCACGAACAGGCCAAAGTTCTCGTTGCCAAAACTCAGGCAACAATCATCGGTGTAGCCGCCGATGCGCTCGATGAACACGTTGGGGCGGGCAGGGTGTTGCGCTTCAATGACATCAGTGACCCGCCGGATCTGCTGGTTGCGAAAATCGATGAAAGCCGCGGCACGAGCCTGCTTGCCGAACAACTCGCCGAACAGGCGCATGGTCGGCTCGGTGTTTTGCATCGGGTTGTTGCGAAAATCGACGTAAACCACCGGAATGCCCAGGGCGTCGAGCTTCTCGATGTAGCGCGCATCTTCGGTGGCGTGTCGGGCTTCGATATTGAGAATGATCACGTCCGGCCGCTGAGAGATCGCCTGCTCAATGTCGAAGGTGCCGTCTTCAAATCCGCCAAAGGTCGGGATTTTGGCGATATCGGGAAACTTGCGCAGGTAGGCACCGTAGGTGTCTGGATCGGACTGGATCAGGTCCTTGCGCCAGCCGACGATGCGCTCGATGGGATTTTGCGTGTCCAGCGCCGCGACCAGATACAACTGACGACCTTCGCCGAGGATGACGCGTCTGACCGGAAGGTGAACCATGACCTTGCGGCCAAGCAGGTCGGTCACGGTACTAAGCGCGGGATCCGCCTCGGCGGCCAGCGCACTGCGCGGGGTCACGGACAATAACGACAAGCTCAGCAGCCCTGCGAACAACAGCGCAACGCAGGTTTGACTGCGACGAAAAACGGTAACCATGGTTTATGCCTTTGCAGAAGCCAGACCGCACAACGGCGCATGCCGCCGCCCCGGACCGGAAGTTTCAGAAATCAACGGTGGCCGACAGCAGCAGGGTGCGTGGCGAGCCTTGGGAGAACGCACCGTAGGAAGCCACGCCCGACCAGTACTCGCGGTCGAACACGTTCTGCACCGTGGCGCGGAATGTGGTGGGTCGCTGCGCAATGCGGGTGGCATAACGCGCGCCGACATCGAAGCGGGTCCAGGCATCCAGTTCCTGGGTGTTGGCCTGGTTCACGTATTGGCTGCCGGTGTAGATCGCACCGCTGGTCAGCGTCAGGCCCATAACACCCGGGGTGTCCCACTCGGCCCAGAGGTTGGCCTGAACCTGCGGAACGCCTACCGGTTTATTGCCACGGTTGGCGGCAACGCTGGTCCTGGTCAATTCCCCATCAAGCAGCGTCACGCCACCGAGCAGGCGCGTGCCTCTGGCAATCTCGCCAAACAGGTTCAGTTCCACGCCACGGTTGCGTTGCTGGCCCTGTACTGAGAACACCCCGGACGCCAATTCGCCGCTGGGCTTCTTGATCTGAAACAGGGCCAGTGTGGCCATGAAGCTGACGTAGTCGAGCTTGACTCCGACTTCTTGTTGCCGAGAGATGTAAGGTGCAAAAATTTCGCCCGCGTTGGTCGCGGCGGACGGCGCGATGTCGCCCTTGCTCATGCCTTCGATGTAGTTGTAGTAGAACGAGACATGCTCCCAGGGCTTGGCGACGATACCGAACAGCGGCGTGGTCTCGCTTTTGTCGTAGGAAGTGCTGACTACGCCGGATGCGTTGTAGTTGTCCGACTTGATGTTCTGCTTGCGCAACCCGGCGGTCACTTGCAAGCGCTCGTTGAGCACTGACAACGTGTCGGCAAGGGCTACACCCGCCAGTTCGCTCTCGGAAACTTTCGGCGTATCCGGCTTGGCGATGGCGGGTTCCGGGCGGGCGATCGGGTGATAGATATTCGAGAGCACGGCCGGGCCGGAAATGATGCCTCGGGACAGCTCATCGCGATAACGGGTAACTTGCAGGACAGTGTTGTGACTGACCGGTCCGGTGTCGAAACCCACGCGCGCACCGGTGTCAACGGTGTAGCGCTGGACTTCGAATTTGTAATAGCCGGGGATGGAAGACGTGTCACCGGCGGCGTTGATGATCGTTGGGGTCTGATCGGACATGCGCTCGACCGCCGATTTGCCGCCTCCGGCATGGGCGAATACGGTCAGCGCGTCATTGAGGTCGTACTCGACACCGAGCAGCGCCGATTTGTCCCGGGTTTCGGATCGGCCCCAGTCCTGGCTCACGCTGGTACGGCCGTTGGCGGCAGAGGGAATCTGCACATTGGGTGCGATCAGAAACGGTCGAGACGCTGCGTCAAATTGCTCCTTCTGGCTGATCAGATCCAGCGTGGTGCGCAGGCGATCACCCTGATAATCCAGGGAAATGGCACCGATGCCGATGTCTCGGGATTGAGCGTCGATTGCCGTATCGCCTTGCTGGACGCTGCTGTTGATTCGCGCACCTAACCGGCGTTCCTCACCAAAGCGCCGACTGAGGTCAAGGTGGCCGCCGAGTTGCGAGTTCATGGCGTAACGGGTGGTGAAGCGGGTCAGGTCTTCGTCGAGGGAACGCTTGGGAATCACATTGATCACCCCGCCGACAGCGCTGTTGGGCGACATGCCATAGAGCAGGGCGCCGGGGCCCTTGACCAGCTCGATACGCTCGGCGTATTCGGTAAACACCCGATAGTTGGACGCCACCCCGTACACCCCGTCGAACGCCAGCTCACCGAGATTGCCTTCCCCCACCGGAAAGCCACGGATGAAGAACGAATCGACAATCCCGCCGGCCTGGCCCGTGGAGCGCACCGAAGAGTCACGTTCCAGCACGTCGCCGACGGTGACCGCCTGTTGATCCTTGATCAGCGTTGAGGTGTAGCTGCTGACGCTGAAGGGCGCGTCCATCACGTCCGTGTTGCCGAGCATGCCGAGGCGTGCGCCGCGTGCGACCTGACCACCCGTATAGGTCGCGGGCAGACTGTTGCTACGTCTGCCAGTGCCATCGACGGTGATTTCCGGCAGGGACACCTGACGGAGCACCAATGTGTAGCTGCCGTCGCTGCGGGCAACCATTTCCACACCGCTGTCGGCCAGCAAGCGGCTCAGTGCTTCCTGTGTGGAGTAGGTTCCGGAAAGCCCAGGGCTGAGCAAGCCTTCGGTGACTGAAGGCTGAAACGACAGGGCAATGCCGGCGTCCACGGCAAAGCTCGACAGCGCTGCGCCAAGCGGACCGGGAGCGATGTTGTAGGCCCGGGAAGCGACAGCGTCCAGTTGCGTCGGCACGGCAGCCAAGGCAAACGACCCGCTGCCCGCGCTCAGGGCAAAGCTGAGCAGCACACTGCGAATGACGGGCTTGAGCGGACGATCCGGACGCAGGGGCCGTGCAACGAGCATGGATGGATAACCCTATGGACGTGATGAAATGGCTATTCCTTTCTTTGCCAGTCGAGATCAAAAAAAGTATCACCTGCGCTGCGATTTTTTTGCCTGAGCTCAAGCGGGGGAAAGGGTCACCCAATAACCGCTCAAGTGGTCGGTGACGAGCACCGGATAGGTCTGCACCAGCATGTTCAGCGTGCGCTGGGTATCGCTGATGGGAAAGGCGCCGGAAATGCGCAGCCCGGCAATGGCTGGGTCGCAACGCACGAAGCCTTTGCGATAGCGAGCCAGTTCGGCAACGAAATCTGCCAGGCGCATCTTGTCGGCCATCAGCATGCCTTGAGTCCAGGCGCCAACGTTACGGTCTGCCGGGTTCAACGGGCCGAAGGTCTGTGCGGAAAAATCAGTGCGTTGGCCCGCGTTGACGATGAGCGGTACGGCCTGGCGGCTGTCCGTCAATTCAACTCGCACAGTGCCGTCGAGGACCGCGAGATGGGTGCGCGACGGGAGTTCACGAACGGTGAATCGCGTGCCCAGTGCCTGCATCCGGCCTTGGCGTGTGCTGACCAGAAAGGGTCGTGGCAGCGAGGATGCATCTGGCGCGGTCTGCACCAGAACTTCCCCTTCGCGCAGGTTGATAAGCCGCTGCCGGGTGTCGAACAGGACGTCGATGGCGGTATCGGTATTGAGGGTGAGCCGGGATCCGTCGGCCAGGGTCAACTCCCGGCGCTGGCCAACGGCGGTGCGGTAGTCGGCCGACCATTGTTGCGATTGCGCCAGTTTCCAGCTGCCCCAACCAACCGGGACCACCGCCAGCAGGATCGCCAGTTTGCCAAGGAACGCGCGACGTTCGGAGCTGCTCGGGCGATCCAGCGCCGACATTGCCAGCGACGGTGGCAGCCCGCCGAGCTTGCTTTGAAGTAACTGCGCACGGGACCACGCGCGGTTGCGCTCGGGGCTGCTGAGTTTCCAGCACTCCCATTCGTCACGTTCGGTGGCGCTGAGGTCGCGTTCACTCAAGCGCATCAGCCACTCGGCGGCCTCTTCGAGGATTTTCGGATCGAGCGGCTGCTCATTGCGACGCGTGAGCATTCATTCCACCAGCATCAGGCACTGAACGAAGGCCTGTTTCATGTAGCGCTTGACGGTGATCAGGGAGACGTTCAGCTGTTCGGCGATGTCGTCGTATTTCAGGCCGCCGATCTGCGACAGCAGGAACGCGCGCTTCACCAGCGGTGGCAGCGTGTCGAGCATGGCGTCGATTTCGTGCAGGGTTTCCAGGACCAAGAAGCGCAATTCGGGTGAAGGCACTTCGGGAGCAGGCAGATATGCGAGGGCTTCCAGATAAGCGCGTTCCAGGGCCTTGCGCTGATACCAGTTGATGAGAATGCCCTTGGCCACGCAGCTCAGGTACGCCCGGGGCTGGTCAATGGCCGTGACCTGGGAGGCGAGTATGCGGGTGAAGGTATCCTGCGCCAGATCCGCCGCATCCATGGCGTTGCCCAGTTTTTTCTTCAGCGTGGCGTACAACCAGCCGTGATGACCGGCGTACAGAGCCTCGATCACACGCAGATGATTGTCGTTGTTGGTGGGCAGGGTTTCGCTCATGGCTGCAGGTTTTTGTAATTGAGAAGTATTCCCAATGCTAATTGACAACAAGCCTGTGACGCAAGCGGGATCAGTCCCCGGGCGCGGCGTGATCGGCTTGCAGGCTCGCGGACCGGCAGCGCAACGCGATAACGGGGATCAGCGCCAGCAGATAAGCCAGGCAAACGAACAGGTAGGTGTACTGCAGGCCATAGACCTGGCTGAGCAAGCCACCCGCCGAAATGCCCGCAACCGACGCGAATTGCGCGGTGCCTTGGGCAATCCCCAGTACGTGGCCCTGTCGTGAGCTGTCGGCAGTTTTCGAAACCAGGGCCATCAGTACCGGCGTGGTGGCACCCAGCAGCACCCCCCAGATGAAGTACACGACGACGAACACGACGGCGTGGCGTGTGACGCCCGCTATGGCGGTCAGGGCGATACAACCCAGCACGACGTAAGTAATGCGATACAGGGTGTCCTGTTGAGAACGGTGCTCGAAGTAGCGTGACCATGCTGTGGCCGACAGAATGAAACCCAGTGCCAACAAGCCGTAGCACAGGCCGACGACCGAGTTGCTGACTTCGAATACCGAGCTGACATACAGCGAGAATGACGTCTGCGGCAGCATCCGCGCCAACAGCAGAATGCCCATGACGCACAGTAATGGCAGCAGCGGCGATCGCTGCCAGATGCTGCCGGTATGACCAGTTTCTACCGAGGCATTGTTCGCCGGCGTCTTCTTCATCGGCGGCACATTCGGCAATGTCACGGCCGCCACCACGGTGCAGACCGCGCACAGTGCAGAGGCGACGATGTTGATCCAGAAGAACGTCGCATGGTCGAGGATCAGGCCGCCGAGCACCGCACCGAGCAACGAACCGACGTTGGTCGAGATCTGCAGGATCGCAAACAGCCGCGCCCGCCGCGAAGGTGCTTCGATACTGACACCGTAAGCCTGTGCCGGAGCGATGTACCCGGCGAAGGCGCCTTGCAGAAAACGCAGGATCAGAATGACCCAGATGTCGCCGGACAGCGCCAGCCCGAGCTGGGTCAAGGACAACCCGGCCAGGGCGCGGATCATCATCGGTTTGTGCCCGTAGCGATCACCGATCCGGCCCCAGAGCGCACTGGTCAGCATGATGCCCAGCATCGGTCCGACGTATACGGCAATGCTGGCGAAGCTGAAAAAGGACTCCGAGGAGGTCATCCCGCGCAGGTGGACCGGCCAGAACGGACCGCTCATTTCCATCGCGCCCATGGAGACGAGCTGGATCGCGAACAGAAGATAAATCAGGATCCTCACGTTCAAACCCTGGATGGCACCTGCATGGGACATGAGTCAGTCTCGGCGGTTAAACGCCAACAAGCGAAGCATGGTTGGCGCGCAGATCTGCTGTCGCCAAAATTGAGGATCAGCAGACTACGCGCTTTGCGATCAGGGGAAAACAGCCCTCTGGAGTTTTGTTGAGGAGCTTGAAGCCCGCTGCCGCAAGGTTTGAAAAATAAATTCCAGGGGGGTGATACTTTTCCGCAGGTCGACTGGCAATAGGAGTGATTACCATTTTCTCTTGTCGAAAAGGATCCTTACGCCATGTCTGTTGCACGTCGACCTTGCGGCGAATGCGCGCTCTCACTCGCGATTCGTACCGCCACGCTGAGCTTCGTTTTGGCCGCAGCCAGCGCCACTGTCTGGGCTGCTGCCCCCGAGCAGGAAGCTGACGGGAATAAGAACCCGAACAGTGCGGCGGGTTCGCTGACTGACAACAATGCGCAGGGCTTGACCCTTGACGAGACCAATATCACCGCCACTTCCAACAGCCCGGGCGCACTTGCGCCAGTGCTTGCCGGCGGTCAGGTTGCGCGCGGTGCCCGTTTGGGGATGATGGGCAATAGGGATGTGATGGACACGCCGTTCAGCGTGACCAGTTACACCGCCAAGACGATGGCCGACCTGCAAACTGTGACGGTGGCCGACGCCCTGCAGCGCGATCCTTCTGTGCGCTCGACCGGTCAGACTGGCGGCATTGTCGACTCCTTTTTCATCCGTGGCTTTCCCGTCGGCGAAGGCAACCTTGGCGAGCTGGCCTACGACGGTGTGTACGGCGTGGCGCCCAACTATCGGGTGTTCACCGAATACGCTGAACGTGTCGAAGTGCTCAAGGGACCGGGCGCCCTGATGTACGGCATTTCGCCAAACAGCGGTGTCGGCGGGGTGATCAATATCGTTCCCAAGCGTCCGCTGGACGTCGACCTGACCCGATTTACTGCCAGTTACGCGTCCGATTCCGAGGTGGGCGGTCATCTGGATGTCAGCCGTCGATTTGGTCCGGAAAACCGCTTCGGCGTGCGTTTCAACGCCGGTCTTCAGGGCGGTGACACCGCCGTTGATGACCAGGAACGAGCGCTCAATATCGGGGCTATCGCCCTCGACTACCAAGGTGAACGGTTGCGTTTGAACCTTGATTTCATCAGTCAGAAAGAAAATTTTGACGGCGCCTCACGACCGTTCACCATTGCGCCCGGCGTAGATGTCCCGTCAGCCCCCAACGGCCGCACCAACGTGTCCCAGGATTGGGGTTGGTCGGACACCAAAGAGCAGTCGGCGTTGCTGGGCGGCGAATACGACCTGACAGACGCGGTTACCGTTTTTGCCCACGCCGGTGGCGGTAGATCAGACGTCAAGCGCAAGTCCGATCAGGTGCCGAGAATTCTGAACAGCGCGGGCGATACCAGTAACATTCCGGGGTATTACAAGTTCAACGTTGATCGTTCGACCGCCGATGTGGGGATTCGCGGGGTGTTCGCCACGGGCCCGGTCACCCACACCACCACGCTGATGGCGACCCGTTATCAGGATGAGTTGTCCCGGGGCATCACCAACGGGACGGAGATCCGCTCGAACATGTACCACCCGGTGGACGTGCCCAAGCAATCCATCAGCTCACCCAAGGTGCTGCGTATTTCTGAATCGGAGTTGTCCGGCGTCGCGTTGACCGACACCTTGTCAGTGCTTGATGACCGTGTGCAATTGACGCTGGGCGTGCGCCGACAAGACATCGAATCGCGCAATTACAACGCGGCGGGCTCGGTCAGTTCCCGCTATGACGACAGCGCCACCACCCCACTGGTTGGCGTGGTGGTCAAGCCCTGGGAAGACGTGTCGCTCTACTACAACTACGTCGAGGGCTTGAGTAAAGGTGATGTGGCACCGGGCACGGCGGCCAACGCCGGCGTGACCTTCGCGCCGTATGAATCCAAGCAGCACGAGGTCGGCGTCAAGTATGAGCATGGCACCTTCATGACCACGCTGGCGCTGTTCCAGATCGAGAAGCCCAGTGGTGAAATCGGCGCCGGCAATGTCTTCTCGGTGCAGGCAGAACAACGCAACCGTGGCGTTGAATTGAGCATGTTCGGTGAAATTGCACCGGGCACGCGCTTGATGGGCGGCGTAACCCTGCTCGACGGCAAGTTGACGGATTCGGCCACCGCTGCCAACCGGGGCAACAAGCCCGTGGGCGTGCCAGACGTCCAGGCCAATATCTGGGCGGAATGGGATACGCCATGGCTGGAAGGCTTTACCCTCACGAGCGGTGCGATTTACACCGACAGTCAATACGTCAACCAGGCCAACACCCAGGAGCTGGATGCCTGGACTCGCTTCGACGCGGGGGCCCGTTATGCAACCAAAATAGAAGGCCGTCCCACCACGTTCCGGGCCACGGTGCAGAACGTGTTTGATCGCGAGTATTGGTCGGGCGTCGCCTCGTATGGCGCTTTCTCGCCAGGCTATCCGCGCACGTTGCAACTGTCGGCGACGGTGGATTTCTGACGGACGCAGAAGGGTGGCCAACGCAAGGGCGGCCACCCGACCTGCATATCCAGCTGCATCAAATTCAGATCAGCGTCGCCCGGTCCGGGTACTTACATCCACCCACACAGCCAGCACCAGAATGCTGCCTTTGACAATCATCTGCCAGTAGCTGTCCACGTCGAGCATGGACATGCCGTTGTCCAGGCTGCTGATGACCAGCGCGCCGAGGAGGGCGCCGTAAACGGTACCCGAACCACCGCGCATGGACGTACCGCCGATGAAGCATGCGGCAATGGCGTCAAGTTCGCCCATGTTCCCGGCCGAGGGTGAGCCCGCGGCCAGGCGCGCGGTGTTGACTACCCCGGCGAGGGCGCACATCACGCCCATGATGCCGAAGATCCACAGTTTGACCGCCTGCACGTTGATGCCGGACAGGCGCGTGGCTTCCATGTTGCTGCCTACCGAGTAAACGCGTCGTCCGAACACGGTCTGGCTGGTCACGTAGCTGAACACGCCAAGCAGAATCAGCAGGAGCAGCACCGGAACCGGAATACCGTCGTAGCTGTTGAGGATATGGACGAACCCCGCCAGCACTGCGCCGATCAACACCACGCGCAACACGTCACGCACCAATGAGTGTGCCGCGAGGCCATGGAGAGCACGATTGCGGCGCTGTTTCCAGGTCAGGAAAAGTGTCAGGGCGAACAACAGTACGCCGAGCCCCGCGCCAACCGTGTGCGGCAAATAACCCTGGCCGACGTAGACCAGCTCCGGCGACACCGGCGCAATAGTGGTTCCGCCGGTAACCCCCAGGAGAATTCCGCGAAATGCCAGCATGCCTCCCAGGCCGACAATGAATGACGGGATGCGCAGGTAGGCAGTCATGTAGCCATTACCCAAACCAATCACCAGACCGCACAAGGCAACCAGGCTCAGGTTGGCCAGCAGCGGGATGTGATAGACCACGTCGAGAATCGCCGCCAGGCCACCCAGCAGGCCCAGTAATGAGCCCACCGACAGATCGATTTCACCGCTAATGATCACCAGCACCATGCCGCAGGCGAGAATCCCGGTGATGGACATTTGCCGCAGCAGGTTAGAGAGGTTGCGCGGGGTCAGAAAGCCGCCGTCGGTCTGCCAGCTGAAGAACAGCCAGATAACCGCCACGGCAATCACCAGCGCGAGCATTTTGTAGCGGCTGAACAGTTGTTTGACCTGATTCATCTACGCGGACTTCCGATCATTGTTGTTATGGTCATCGGCATGGCTAAGCGCGGCGGCGAGTACCTGTTCCTGGGTGAGCTCATGGTTGATGAAGTCACCGCGCAGCTGACCTTCACCGATCACCAGCACGCGATCGGAAACCCCCAATACCTCGGCGAGTTCCGAGGACACCATGATGATCGACACCCCTTCGGCTGCCAGCGCGCCCATCAGCTTGTAGATCTCGTATTTGGCACCGACATCCACACCTCGGGTGGGCTCATCGAGAATCAGCACCCGGGGTTTGGTCAGGAGCATTTTCGCCAGCACGGCTTTCTGCTGGTTGCCGCCGGAGAGGCTGGTAATCGGCAGGAATGGACTCGCGGTCTTGAGGTGCAGGCGCGAGATTTCCTGGTCAATGCTGCCCAGTTCGGCTTCGGCGTTGATGCGGGTCATTTTCGAGTAGTTGTCCAGGACGGCCAGGGTGATGTTCTGGCCGACCCCCAGGTCCGGAATGATGCCTTGGCGCTTGCGGTCTTCAGGGACCATGCCCAGACCGGCGCGGATTGACTTGAGTGGCGTGCGCGTGTCGATCCGCTGGCCCTCCAGCCAGACTTCACCTTCGTAGCGGCCGGGGTAGGCGCCGAACAGCGCCGACACCAGTTCCGTGCGCCCGGCGCCGACCAGCCCAGCGATACCAAGGATTTCCCCGCGCTTGAGCACGAACGAAATGTCGTCAACCCTTTTGCGTTTGGGGTTGTCGACGTCGTAACAAGTGACGTGGCGCGCTTCGAAAATCACTTCGCCGATGTCATGGGGTTCAGTGGGGTAGAGGTTGCTCATTTCCCGTCCGACCATCTGAGTGATGATCTTCGGGATATCCATGTCCGCCATGGCGGTAGTCGCGATGTGTCTGCCATCGCGGATGACTGAAATGGTGTCGCACACGGCGGCCACTTCATCGAGTTTGTGGGAGATATAGACGCACGCGACGCCCTTGGCCTTGAGGTCGCGAATGATGTCCAGCAGCACCTCGATTTCCGAACGGGTCAGGGCCGATGAGGGCTCATCGAGGATCAGCAGGCGCGCTTGCTTGTTCAGCGCCTTGGCGATTTCCACCAGTTGCTGATAGCCACCACCGTACTGTGAAACCGGCAGCGACACATTCATGTCCGGCACTTTGAGTTCACGCATCAGGGCTTCGGCACGGTGGATCATCGCCGGGTAGTTCATGCGCCCGCCAGGCAGCGTCAGTTCGTGACCCATGAAGATATTTTCAGCCACTGACAGATCGGGCACCAAAGTCAGTTCCTGATGAATGATGACGATCCCGGCAGCTTCGGTTTCGCTGATGGATTGCGCCTTGAGCGGCTGACCGTCCCAGAAAATTTCTCCCTCCCAGGTGCCGTAGGGGTAGACCGCCGACAGGACTTTCATCAACGTGGATTTGCCAGCACCGTTTTCGCCGCACAGGCCGACGCATTCACCCGCCTTGACCTTGATGTCGATGCCATTGAGGGCTTTGACACCGCCGAAGGTTTTGACGATACCGTTCATTTGCAGCAGGTAGTCGGACATCGCAAGGATTCCTGAAAAGGGCTCACACCTGTGTGGGAGCGACCTTGCTCGCGATAGCGCTGGTTCAGCTTCCATCAATAGTGGATGGGCTGCCGTCATCGCGAGCAAGCTCGCTCCCACAGTTTTTTGCCTGACTGACTGCATTAACCCCAGAGTCGCAGGTCACTGCCCGGCAAGCTGCGCCTTGGTATAGAACCCGTCCTTTTCCAGCAGGTCGATGTTGTCCCTGGTCAACGGAGTCGGGGTGAGCAGGATGGTGTCGACTTGTTTCTTGCCATTGTCATATTGCGAGCTGTAAGTGGGCTTCTCGTTACGCGCCAGCTGTACCGAGAGCTTGGCGGCTTCTGACGCGATCAGTTTCAGCGGCTTGTAGACGGTCATTGTCTGGGTGCCATCGATCACCCGCTTGACCGCCGCCAGGTCCGCGTCCTGGCCTGAGATCGGCACCTTGCCGGCCATTTTCTGCGCGGCCAGTGCCTGAATGGCTCCGCCCGCAGTGGCGTCGTTGGAGGCAACGATGGCGTCGATCTTATTGCTGTTCCGGGTCAAGGCATTTTCAACAATGCTCAGCGCTTCAGTGGCGTTCCATTCCTTTACCCACTGTTGGCCGACAATCTTGATGTCACCCTTGTCGATGGCTGGTTGCAGCACTTTCATTTGCCCTTCGCGCAGGACCTTGGCGTTGTTGTCCGTGGGGGCACCGCCGAGCAGGAAGTAGTTGCCTGTGGGCGCCGCTTTGAGCACACCGGAGGCCTGCATCTCGCCGACTTTTTCATTGTCGAAGGAAATGTAGGCGTCTATATCGGCATTCAGGATCAGTCGGTCATAGGACACCACCTTGATCCCGGCTTTCTTGGCTTCGGCGACGGCGTTGGTCAGCACGGTGGCGTTGAAGGGCACGATGACGATCACATCGACGCCACGGGAGATGAGGTTTTCGATCTGGGAAATCTGCTTTTGCTCGTTGGCATCGGCCGACTGCACGAAGACTTTGGCGTCCATTTTTTCCGCCGCTGCGACGAAGTAGTCACGGTCGCGGGACCAACGTTCCAGGCGCAGGTCATCGATGGAAAAACCGATTTTCGGGTGGGCAGAATCGGCCATGACCGGAAGCGATAGCAGCGCCAGCGCGCAGCGTGAGTTTTACTTTTTTCATTGTGGTGCGTCCTTTTATTGTTGTTTGAAAGACACTTCCTGACGATGAACATGGTGCCGGTAGAACTGTAGAGAGTCGCAGGCCACCGCGAGCACAGATTTGTCGCGAGAATGTAACCGCGTCGCTGCGCCAGCGAACTCACGGCCGAGCGGCTATCAGGCTTGCCTCCGGTCAGGGGTAGATAAACCGATTGAGCACACCTTCGAGCATCTCCTGCCGACCGCTGACGGCCTGGGGATTCAGCTCGTTGGCGAAGGCATGTTCGGCCAGTGATCCGAGACTGAACTCACCCGCCAGCACCGCTTGACCGAATGGCTGCTGCCAGCCGGCGTAGCGTTGATCCTTG
Source organism: Pseudomonas sp. DSP3-2-3 (assembly GCF_049898225.1). Taxonomy (NCBI): domain Bacteria; kingdom Pseudomonadati; phylum Pseudomonadota; class Gammaproteobacteria; order Pseudomonadales; family Pseudomonadaceae; genus Pseudomonas; species Pseudomonas sp. DSP3-2-3. Next base: position 105,407 of record NZ_JAFCXH010000011.1, read on the forward strand.
AATTGCTGGAGTTGATCGTTCTCTACCATGGATGCTGCGCGCTCCAGCGCCAGGGCGAGGACGTCCATTGCGGCGACGTGGCCGTGGAACAGGTCGACCTCATCTACGCTCTGGCGACGGACCTTGGAATCGAAGTTGAACCCGCCATTGTTGAAACCACCGGCTTTGAGGATTTCATAGGTGGCAAGGGTCATCTCCTCGACGCTGTTGGGGAACTGATCGGTATCCCAGCCGTTCTGCGGATCGCCACGGTTGGCGTCGATGCTGCCGAAGATCCCCAACGAGACGGCCGTCGCGATCTCGTGATGAAAACTGTGCCCGGCCAGGGTCGCGTGGTTGGCCTCGATGTTGACCTTGATCTCGTTTTCCAGACCGAACTGCTGCAGGAAGCCGAAGACCGTGGCGCTATCGTAATCATATTGGTGCTTGGTCGGTTCCTGCGGCTTGGGTTCGATCAGCAGGTCGCCTTTGAAACCGATCTTGTGTTTGTGCTCGACCACCATGCGCATGAAGCGGCCCAACTGTTCGCGCTCGCGTTTCAGATCGGTATTGAGCAAGGTTTCATAACCTTCACGACCGCCCCACAGCACGTAGTTGGCCCCTTTGAGACGCTGGGTAGCGTTCATGGCGCTGAACACCTGGGCGGCGGCGCAGGCGAACACTTGCGGGTCCGGGTTGCTGGCGGCGCCCGCGGCAAAGCGCGGGTTGCTGAAGCAGTTCGCAGTTCCCCACAGCAGCTTGATCCCGGTTCGCTCCTGATGGCGCTCCAGATGGTCGATCATCTGGGCGAAGTGGTTGCGATACTCTTTCAGCGAGCTGCCTTCGGGGGCGACATCTGTGTCGTGGAAGCTGTAGTAGTCGATGCCCAGTTTGGAGAAGAACTCGAAGGCCGCTTCTGCCTTGCCGATGGCCAGTTCCATCGGCTCTCCGGCGTGGTGCCACGGGCGTTTGAAGGCCCCGACACCGAACATGTCAGCACCCGGCCAGACGAAGGTATGCCAGTAGCAGGCGGCCATGCGCAGGTGTTCGCGCATGGGTTTGCCGAGCACGAGCTTATTGGCGTCGTAATGGCGGAAGGCAAGGGGCGAATCGCTGGCGGGACCTTCGTAGCGAATCTTGTCGACAGCGGGGAAGTACAGCATGGGCAATTTCCTTGTTGTTCTTGGCGGTGTCCCGATACTAACGCCGGCCCTGTGGGTGCAGATTATGAAAATCACCAATGCGCAGTTCGATTTTGCGTATTGAGATTCGTCGTTTGCGCGCCTAGTCTGTGTTGATCGGCCCAGGTAAAAACAATGAAAACCCTACCGCCCGTTCACCGCATTGCGCTGTTGTTCAACGGCAGCAAGATCTACGACCGCGGCATCATCAGCGGCATCGGCAACTACCTGAGCAGCACCCGCGCGTCATGGGACTTGTTCCTTGAGGAGGATTTTCTCTGTCGGTTGAAAGGGATCGAGCGCTGGCAGGGCGACGGGATCATTGCCGACTTCGACGACCCGCTGATCGGCGAGGCGCTGGGCGGGATCAAGTTGCCAGTCGTGGCGGTCGGCGGGTCCTATCAGGATGAGCGCGCCTATCCGAAAGGCATTCCCTACGTCGCCACCGATAATTACGCGCTGATGAAGTTGGCGTACGAGCACCTGATCCAGGCCGGCTTGACGCGTTTCGCCTGCTTCAGCCTGCCTGAAGCACAAGCCAATCGCTGGGCGCAGGAACGGGAAAAAGCCTTTCGCCGGCTGCTGCAGCGCGATGGCTTGCATGTCGAGGTCTATCGCGGCATGGGCACCAGCGCACCGCTTTGGGACAGCGCTGTTGAACAGCAGATTGCCTGGCTGCAAAGCCTGCCCAAACCCATCGGCATCATCGCCGTCAGCGATGCCCGCGCCCGGCAGTTGCTGCAAGCCTGCCTGACTGCCGGGATCGCTGTGCCGGAGCAGGTCGCGTTGATCGGCATCGACAACGACCCGCTGACCCGCAGCCTGACGAGGGTGCCGCTGAGCTCAGTGATTCAAGGCACCGAAACCATGGGCCGGACCGCCGCGCGCCTGTTGCATCAGATGCTGCACGGCATGCCATCCACGGGCACGCAGGTTCTGATACCGCCTGATGCGATCAACGTGCAGACCTCAAGTCTGCATCAACCGTTGGGAAATCCCTATGTCATGCAGGCGCTGCTTTTCATCCGTCAATACGCCTGTCAGGGCATCAAGACTGCGCAGGTGGCGGGTTATGTGGGTGTGTCGCGCTCATCGCTGGAGTCGCACTTTCGCAAGGTGCGGGGCTGTAGCGTGCACGACGAAATCCTGCGTTTCAAACTGGCAGCGGCCGCCAGCGGACTGGAAAACACTGATTCGGCGATTGCTGATATCGCGCAAAATTGCGGCTTCAAATCGGCGCAATACCTGCACACGGTATTCCGCCGTGAATTCGGCTGTACGCCACGCGAGTATCAGCAGGTGAACCATCAACACTCATTGGGGGGAGGGCGGTAGCGCTCTGACGCTGCCGTCCACATCGCGGGCCTCGATATAGCCGATGCTATCGGGGTTTGCGGCGATACGTTTCTTGATTTCTGCGCTGCTTGAAAGCGCCAGCGGAGGTTGCCCTCTGCCGGTAAAGATAATCTTCGACCAATGCGCCTTGAGCTGGGGCGCGGACTTGCCCGTGAACTTCGAGTAGAACTCATCGCGGGTCGGCGAATCTTCAATCTGATCGATGGGGATGGCCTGCCCACCATCGGGAAAACGACTGGTTTTGCCGAGGAAGATATCCGCAACCTGATTACGTGCCAGTGCTTTCACCGGACTGGAAGTCGCAACTACCACCACCACATCGGCCCTGACGATAACGCTGGCCACGCACATGACGAACCCCGCTACAGCGAATCCGATGAGTTTCACAAACCGCATGGCCCGCTCCATCAAAATACGAAATCGACAGCCAGACTGATCACGCTGAACGAGCCCCCCGACTCAAAGTCCGGTTGGGTGTTGATCAACGGACCGGTAGCTTTGCCTTTTAACCGCGTGTAGTCGTATTGCAATTTGGCGTCCATATTTTTCGTGAAATCCCAGCGCATCCCAAGTGAAAGAGTTTGCTGACCTTCGTTCGTACCCAGGATGCCATTGAGGGCGCTGTTGAGACCGACGGCGGTCCCGGCGAGAGCCGGTGGCAGGCCAGACGCCGTCAAACCCGACGTAGAGGTCGCGGATTCCGACTTTTCTCGCGCGTAAGTGACATAGGGTGTGAACGCGTCAACCCGGTACCCGCCGCTGACGTACCAGGCGCTTCTCGCGCCGATTGCCGAATGGCTATCGAAATGTCCCCATTCGCTCATCACGAACCACTTGCCCGGATCATAGCTGGCACCCATCCCGAAAAATTCGAATACCGAGTTATTGGGATCGTAGCGGGCCGCGATGGCGTTGCCTTCTGCATCGAAGTCCCTGAACGCATCGAAGAATGAGTTGAATGACTCGACGGTCAGATCGGCTTTCAGGTAGGTGATGCGTGTGGTGAGGGCTTCGTATTCGGTCGTATTGGTAATTTCCCACAAATCTCGCGCCAACGCCTTGCCAGCGTTGTCCGCCTCTCGGGAATCGCTCTGGCCGTAATTACCCCGCACGGTATTGGTGAACTCACCGACGTGAAATCGATAGCTCAGGTCCAGACCGTCGCTGTTGGTGACTGGCATCAGCGAATAAACCTCCATCGGCGGACGTACCCAGGGCATGGTGTATCCGACTTTTCGGGTGTCGGAGAGCAAAAATGTCGGCAATACGGTGCGACCGATGCGTGCGCTGAAATCCGGCGTGAACTGATACTTTATGTTGGCCCATTCGACGAAGGGCCGGTAGCTATTGTCGTAACGCTGCTCCGAGATCATCTGCACCACGGCCGAGAGCTGCGGTGTGAAATTGGCGATCATCTGAGCACCAATCAGGCTGTCAACGTCAGCACTCCAGCTGCGCGAGTGACCGGCACCGTTGGGCTTGAAGACACTGGAGGTGAAGTCGGCTTTTTTCTCGCTGGAATGGACTATCCCCACGGTGCCGAAACTGCTCAGTGAAAACATTGAGGTTTCTTGATCGTCGGCACTGACGGCGCAGGCGTACAGCATCGCCACCAAGGCCACTGAATTGAGTCTGAAGTCCATATGATCACTGCTACCTCATCAGAAAAAAGCAACGTGTGGTTTAGGCACGATTCCATAGCCGCACGCGTCGGCGCTAACTAATGAGGTGACATGGGGGCTGCTGCCATTCGTTTATTCCTTTTAACGTTGGCTCATAAACTGCGCGCTATTGTTCAGAGGCTTTAATTGCCAGTTTGAGCGTAAAGGTCGCACCTTTTCCCGGCCCGTCGCTATGTGCTTCCAGCGAACCTCCCATTTCCATGGCTGCCAGGACGCAGCTGTGCAAACCAAAACCATGACCGTCCTGGCGCGTGGTGAATCCATGGGCAAAAATCCGGGTCAGGTTTTCTGGCGCAATTCCTTCGCCATTGTCGATGACTCTGATAATCAAGGTATGCCCTTGCTGCAGCTCGCTATGAAGGGTGATCTGAGGGCATAGTTCCGGCCGGTCATCCATCGCGCTGCTGGCATTTTTGATCAGGTTGACCAGGATCAGCAGCACGCGATGCTTGTCCAGCTGTAGTGAGGGTGTTTCTGCAAAATCTCGTACCACGATTATCTGGCGCGCTGCAAGTATTCCGGCGTTCATCCGCAGAGCATCTTCTATCAGCTCCTTGATTTGTACGGCCTCGGCAATACTGGATGCGCCAGCATAAGATTGCTGAGCGGCAACGATCTCTTTGATGTGATCAACGCTTTTGGTCAATTGTTCGAGTTCGTCGGTCATGCTTTGGTGTTCGATCGCCAGCGCATCCACCAGTTGGTTCAGGTAGCCGGGCAGAAGCTTGCCTTTCACGTCGTTGGAGATGAAATCACCCAGGTCTTCGGCGTGCTGGTTCATCAACTGCACCGCCTTGCCGAGCCCCAGGGCCTTGCTGGTGCGCAGCTTGCGGGTGACCAGTTCAGCGGAGATATTCACGCTGTTGAGAACGTTGCCCACGTTATGCAGGACGTTGGTGGCGATTTCGGCCATGCCAGCCTGGCGGGCGGCAGCGGCTAGCTGAGCCTGGGTTTCGGCGGCGCGCAAACGGCTTTGCCCCAGTTGCCAGCTCATTCGGGCGAGCAGCCCCATCAATAACACCAGCACCAGACTGCCGCCCGCAGCACGCCAGATATAGGTTTGCGCCTGCTGGGTCACCACGGTCAGTTGTTCCTCCTCGGACAAACCGACAATCACCGCCAGCGGAAAGTCGTACAGCTGGCGGGCGCTGGTGTAGCGCCGCACTCCGTCCCACCCGTTGTCCGAAAGTACAGCGTTGGTATTTTCAGTGTCCGGCATCACCACCGCCGCGTAATCGACTGCATTACCGGCCGCTATCTCTTCCCCGGCGCGCCTCACCCGGAAGACACCGTCGATGCCCAGCAAGCCGAGCAGGCCGTGATCGCCCAGTTTCGAGTCGTCGTAACTGCTGACGAAATAGGCTGCATCGACCTCGACCATCGCAATCCCGGAGAACACGCCGCCCGCTGCGTCGAGCCGACGGCTGAAGCGCAATCGCCATTCTCCGGTGACGGGGCTTTTCCAGGGGCGACTGATTGACAGTGAATCGCTGTGCCGCAATGTCTGCTGTTCATCCAGGTCAGCGATATATTCCCACTCGTGTGTCCGCGTGCTTGCGACGAGCCCTCCGTCCGGGTTGACCACACTGACGTCAAACACCAGGGGCGGGGGCAACAGCGCGCGCTCTTTGAGTCGGGGAAGCGGATTGGGCTCACCCTCAGCCTCAACCGTGTATTTGACCAGCTTGAGGGTTTGGTCAATTTCGTGAATGGCGCGCAGCATTTGCGCTTCGTAGGTGGCGCCGATTTCCAGGCTCGCCGCAGCGATGCTCTGGTGCGCGCGAACCTGTTCGACCTTGATCAGGTACAAGGTGGCCGTCCAGATGGCCAGCAACAGGAGCGCAGCCAGCAGCGGGAATAGAATGTAGGCTTCTTTGATCTGTTCGAAGCTGCGCCGAAACAGGCCGTTCGGAATACCGGAAACGGGATTTGCGCAATTGGTTATGCCGGGGGCCGATCTCAGTGTATCGGGCCGCTGGTTCGGCATGGCGTGCTCCCTGCATTGTTCCACTACTGAAGGCTTGCGGGTATCGACGCGGTTACGGTTTGAGACGCTTGGTGGTCCTGATCACTCGTAGGAAATAATTTCAGGCCTGACACAGACTATACACGTTAAACCGCGCCTGACAGCACGCGCTGATATGGGGTCCTGGCGGCCGGATAATCAGGCGCGATGGAGCAACCGGTCGAAGCTTGATTGCCCCTGATGGAGGTTATCGACTACGCATGTTTGTCGAGTGATCGGCCGGCATTGATAAAGTCTATAAATGCCCGCAAGGGTGAGGGCAGATAGCGGCGTCCAGGGTAGTAGAGAAACGGCCCGGAAAAGTTTTGCCACCAGGGTTCCAGTACCGGTTCCAGCGCTCCGCTGTGCAGATGAGGCTCGAGCCAGCCCTCGAACAGGTAGATAATACCCAGCCCGTCAATCGCCGCCTGAACGGTCAGGTCCACGGCGCCTCCCACTCTGACAATCAACGGCCCGGTCGGGTCTACGCTGATGATTTCGCCCTGACGTTCGTACTCCCAGAGCGGCATCGCGCCACTGGGGAATTTGCCCCGCAGGCAGGCGTGATTCAGCAGATCCCGTGGGTGCTGCGGTCGACCTCTGGCGTTGAGGTACGCTGGGGATGCAGCCGTTGCGAAACGTTGCAAGCGTGGACCGATGGGTACCGCAATCATGTCCTGCTCAAGGCGTTCGTCGTAGCGAATGCCCGCATCACAACCGGCCGCAAGCATGTCGACGAAGCTTTCTTCAATCGTCACTTCAAGACGGATGTCGGGGTAGGTCTGCAGGAAGGGGGTAACGATCGCCGGCAGCACCAGTCTGGCGACGCTGGCAGGTACGTTCAGCTTCAGTGTGCCCGATGGCCGATCGCGAAATTCATTGACTACATCCAGCGCCGACTCGACCTCACCCAATGCGGGCACGATGCGCTCCATCAGTCTGGCGCCAGCCTCGGTCGGTGCCACGCTGCGGGTGGTCCGATTAAGCAAGCGTACGCCTAGCCTCGCTTCCAGGCGGCGTACGGCATCACTCAAACTTGAGGCTGATTTGCTGCTCGACCTGGCTCCTTCGCGAAATCCCCTGGCATTCACCACGGCGACAAAGGCCAGCAAGTCCTGGATATTGGTTTCCATTGTTCTCTCAGCCGTACAACCCGTGCCGATTGCACATCATTACCAATGCAGTGGTCAATGCCTATAGTGCGTCACACAAACTTTGATTGAGGTGGACGAGATGAGCAATGTTGCTAAAGCAGGTTCTTTCCAGTTGGGCGACCGGTCGGTCAATCGCATGGGCTACGGTGCGATGCAATTGGCCGGACCTCATGTTTTTGGTCCTCCCAAAGACCCGAAAGCGGCCATTGCGGTACTGCGTGAAGCGCTGGCGGCAGGCGTCAACCACATTGATACCGCCGATTTTTACGGCCCGCACATCACCAATCAGCTGATCCGCGAAGCGTTGCACCCTTACCCTGAAAATCTGGTGATCGTGACCAAAGTCGGCGCGCTACGCGGCACCGATGGCTCGTGGAATCCGGCACAGAGTCCCGCTGAATTGACCCAGGCCGTGCATGACAACCTGCGAAACCTTGGTGTCGACGTACTGGATGTCGTGAATCTTCGCGCCATGGGTACCGTGCAGACGCCTGCCGAAGGGTCTATCGAGGAGTCGTTTACCGCGCTTGCCGAATTGCAGCGCCAGGGGCTTATTCGCCACCTGGGCGTCAGCAATGTCACGGCAAGGCAGATCAGGCAGGCGCGGGGTATCGCCGACATCGTCTGCGTGCAGAATCACTACAATCTGTCTCACCGGGAAGACGAAGCGCTCATCTCTGAGCTAGTCCAGCAGGGCATTGCTTATGTGCCGTTCTTTCCACTGGGTGGATTCACACCGCTGCAGTCGCACGTGCTCACCAACGTGGCAGCCCGTATGCAGGCGTCTCCGCTGTGCGTAGCGCTGGCGTGGCTGCTGCAACGTGCACCCAATATTCTGCTGATTCCCGGGACGTCCTCGGTGGCACACCTTCGAGAGAACATCTCCGCCAGCGAGTTGGTCATCGCGCCTGACCTGCTGGCTGAACTGGACGCGCTGGGATAAGGGGGCGGCAAAGCCAGGGCGCATCGAAGTCTCGACGGTCAGAGCCCCAGAAGAATCGCGCCAATGGCAACGACCACGCACGCGCCCCAACGCCTGGCGCTGACGGCTTCACTCAGAAACACCCGACCAATCAGCGCCGCGAAGACCACGCTGGTCTCGCGTAACGCTGACACTGCCCCCATCGCGCCTGACTGCAACGCCCAGATTACGATGCCATAAGCGGCGAGTGACACCAGCCCACCCATAACCGAAGAGCCCACGGCCATTGGAGCGGTGCGCATTGGATTCATTAGCGCGGCGATTCCTCGCATTGCGACGAACAGGACGGGCATCAACCAATAGAACAGGAACATCCACACGGTGTAGGCCAGCGCCTGGCCTTCAGATAACCGCACGCCAATGCCGTCGATCACGGTATACAGCGCGATCATCACGCCGGTGGTCAGCGCCGCCAGTAAGTTGGAGCGTGATACGTGACGTCCCTGAAGCGCGAGCATAAGGATGCCGCCGGAAATCAGCGCAATGCCGAAAACATGCAATGGGCTGATCGCTTCCTGGGCGAAAAGCGCTGCGCCCAGTGTGACGAGTAAGGGCGACGAGCCTCGCGCGATGGGATACGCCACGGCCAGATCATTGCTCTGATACGACCGCACAAGGCTCATGTTGTAGATGATATGCACCAACCCCGAGGCGACGATATAAGGCCATGCCGCCTCAACCGGCAAGGGCAGGAACAGGGCGGCCAGCGTTGAAACCAACGCAATGGCGATGCTCATCCAGGTCATGGAGAGAAAGCGGTCGCGGTTGCCATGCAACATCGCGTTCCAGCCCGCGTGGAGAATTGCCGCAAGCAGGACGAGGCCGCCGGTATAACTGAGCATGGTGTTTTTCCATAGCGTAGAAGGGAGGAGATTGCTGTGATCAGCAAAATATCTATCTTGGAGCGGACTGACAAACCAGATAAATTGCCCGTTCACGTTAGGGAATCTATCTCGAATGAATCGGAAATTGCCTCCTCTCAACGCCTTGCGGGTTTTCGAGGCCGCTGGCCGACTGGGCAGCTTCAAGCATGCAGCGGCGGAATTGCACGTGACCCATGGCGCGGTCAGCCAAAGCGTGCGCTTGCTTGAGGAATGGCTCGGTGCGGCGTTGTTCGAGCGACACAACCGGCGCGTAGTACTGACGCCGGCAGCGAAGGCTTACCTCGTGGAAATCGGACCGCTATTTGAGCAACTTTCCCAGGCAACGCTGCGATTTGGCTTTGCCGAGACAACCTCCCGGACGTTGTCGGTGAACGCGTCCGCGACGTTCACCTTGCGTTGGCTGGTGCCCAGGCTGGAGAGGTTTCGCGCCGAGTATCCTGGTGTGGTCGTCAATGTCGAGACGTCGAACAAACCGGTGGAAAGTCTGAAAGACCCTTATGACGTGGTGATTCGCGGCGGCCCGGATACGCTTTACGGTTACTCGACGCGACCTTTTCTGTTTGAAGAACGGCTGCCGGTGTGCAGTCCGATATTGTTGCAGCGACAGCCGCTGCACGAGCCTGACGATCTACGCCAGCACACCTTGCTGCACACATCGAGCCTGCCAAGGCTTTGGCCGGACTGGTTGACCAGCGCAAAAATCCCTGCGCTCAGACCGAGTGCCAGCGTGGTGTTCGATCATTTCTATCTGACCTTGCAGGCCGCTATCGACGGGCTGGGTGTCGCGATGGGGCCGACGGCGCTGATAGCCGATGATCTCGCCGCTGGCCGGTTGGTCATGCCGTTCGCAACCCCCCGTCTGCCGTCGCGCAGTTATTGCGCGTACGTCCCGGCCAGCAAGTCGGCAGATGACGCGGTCGTGCTGTTTTGCGCCTGGCTTGAGCGCGAGGGTTTGCGCGCTAGTTGGCGCCCTTGAAGGCATCCCGGTAAAACGCTTTCAACGTCTCGACAAACTCCTCGGCCAGCCTGGTTCTCGCCTGTGCAATGGGCCAGATAACGTAAGTGGGGAACAGGATGTCTGGTCTGAACGGTCGGACCACCACTTCGCGGTGCAGGTAATCCCTTGCCACCAACGGATGGGCGAGGGTGATTCCCATGCCCAGCGCCACCATTTCGCAGTTGATCGCGCTGTATTGCGCTTCCACCGCCATGATCCGCTCGACGCCTGCCTGTTCGAATAAACCGTCCACCAACGACCGCGTGCCATCACCATGGCACAGCGAGACAAATGCTTCGCCTTCGAGATCGGTGAAGGTGATTTCAGCACGCTGCGCCAGGCGATGAGCACTGGGCAATACGCAGACTGCGGGAATTTCAGTCAGTAGCTCGATCTGGTGACTGCTGACATCGCCGGGATGGACGACGATGCCAATGTCGCAATACTGCGATTTCACCCATTGTTCCACGGTCGGCGACGAGTTGACGTGCAGGGATACGGTGAGCTCGGGTCGTGAGTCAGTGAAAGTCTTGAGCACTCTGGGAATCACGCTCAAGCCGTTCGACGGCACGGCGGCGACCCGCAAACGGCCGGTGCCGAGGTTGCGAATGTTCTTCGCTGAAAGCTTGAGGCTGTCCAGGCCGACGAACGCGCGCTCCACTTCCTGAAAGAACGCCTGGCCTTCCTGAGTCGGAATCAGGCGTACGCCAGCACGCTTGAACAGCGTCAGCCCGGTGCTCAACTCCAGCTGGGAAATCAACCGGCTGACATTGGGCTGCGAGGTGTACAAAACCTCTGCCGCCGCGGTCATCGAGCCCAGTCGCATCACGCTGCGGAACGCTTCTATCTGCCTGAGGTTCATGGCGACCGTCCATATCAAATATGAATAACTAACCCTTATATCCGTATTTGACCATATGAATGGGCTGTCGCAATACTCGAAACCAGCAACCCCATAGCGCACATGAAGATGCGCCACCCGGGATGGATCTCCGGGAGCATGCGACCTGCATGCATGACTTCGGTCTCGTCCGAAGCAACTGACGCATTGTTCGATCTGCCCCACGCACTTCGGAGATAGTCTGTGAATAGCCTTAACACATCCCCAGCAGCACAGCCGTTTCGCTCGTTGAACCGTCTTTCCATCGCCGTCGCCGTCAGCCTGGTTGGGTTAGGTTGCAGCAGCAGCGCTTTCGCTGAGACGACGTTGTACGTCGCAGGTGTCGGCGGTTCTACGGAACAGATGTACAAGACCAAAGTCATTCCCGCCTTCGAAAAACAGCACAACGTCAAAGTCATCTACGTCGCCGGTAACTCCACGGAAACCCTGGCCAAACTGCAAGCGCAGAAAGGTCGGCAGCAGATCAACGTCGCGATGATGGACGACGGCCCGATGTATCAGGCATTGCAAATGGGCCTGTGCGGGAAACTCAGCGATGCACCGGTGTACAAGGACCTTTATCCGCTGGCGCGTCTGAGCCCGGAAGCGACCGGTATCGGCGTCGTCGCCACTGGTATCGGCTACAACGAGGATGCGTTCAAAAAGCGCGGCTGGACCCCGCCGGATTCCTGGGAAAACCTGACCGACCCGCGCTATAAGCAATTGCTCGGCATGCCGCCGGTGACCAACACCTATGGTTTGCACACCTTGGTTGAAATGGCCCGGCTGCGAGGCGGTGGCGAGAAAAATATCGATCCCGGCTTCAAGGCGCTCAAGGACGAAATCGGTCCCAACGTGCTGGCCTGGGTCTCGGCGCCGGGTGAAATGGACGGCATGATGCAGAACGGCGATGTGGTCATGGCCGTGTATGGCAGCGGTCGTGCCGTGGCGTTGCAGAGCACTGGTTTCCCGCTGAAGTTCATCTATCCGAAGGAAGGCGGCATCGCCTTGCAGGTCGCTGCCTGCGGCGTGACACCCAATGCTCAGCCCGAACTGTCCCAGGCGTTCATCCAGTACGTCTTGTCGCCTGAAGTGCAGACTATTCAGGCCAGGGAAAACGGTTTCGCGCCGGTCAATCAGACCGTCACGCTGGCGCCTGAAATCGCCGCCCGCATGCCGTATGGGCCGGAGAAGGTCAATGCGTTGATCAAAGTCGATTGGGACACGATCAACCAGCAGCGCAGCGAGTGGACGACGCGCTGGAATCGTACCGTCGAGCGCTAGCGTTCACGGCGGTTGCGACTTTCCCGAAACCTTTCTGGAGACGCAGGCTCATGCCTGCGTGGCAAGCCCCATGGCATTTCTCACACTCGAAGGTATCGTCAAGACCTACGGCAATTTCAGGGCCATTGACGGTTTGAACCTGGAAGTCCGGCACGGCGAATTCATCGCCTTGCTTGGCCCGTCCGGTTGTGGCAAGACGACGACACTGCAATCGATTGCCGGCTTCGTGCAGCCCACCGAAGGGCGCATCGTCCTCGATGGCCGTGACATCACTCATGTGCGACCTGAGCAACGCGGGCTGGGCATCGTCTTTCAAAGCTACGCGCTGTTTCCGCACATGACAGTGGCGCAAAACATCAGCTTTGGCCTGGAGATGCGCGGCGTGCCCAAAAGCGAGCGCAGCCAGCGGGTCAACGAGGCGCTGGATCTGGTGCGGCTTGGCGGCCTCGGCGAGCGTTACCCCAAAGCACTATCTGGCGGGCAACGGCAACGGGTCGCGATTGCCCGTGCGCTGGCAATCCGTCCCAATCTGTTGCTGCTCGACGAACCCATGTCCAACCTCGACGCCAAGCTGCGCGAAGAGATGCACATCGAGCTGCGGGCGATTCAGCGCGATCTGGGCATCACCACGATTCTGGTGACCCACGATCAGGTCGAAGCCATGACCATGAGCGATCGCATCGCGGTCATGCAGAAAGGCCGCATCGTGCAGATCGACACGCCGTTCGAAGCGTATGAGCGTCCCCATTCGCCGTTCGCATCGGCGTTTCTCGGCAAGACCAACGCCTTCGCGGGTGCGGTGCAACTGCGCAACGCCCGTTGCTGTGAGGTTCAGGTCAGGGACACGCTGCTGCATGTGCCGCATGAAGACCGCTCGCTGAGCAACGACGTCAATGTCTACATCCGTCCGGAAAAAATTCGCCTGACAGCCGTTGGCAACGGTCGTCTGACAGGGCGTGTTCGTCTGCGGGTGTTTCTGGGCAATCTATGGCTGATCGCGGTCGATAGCCATCTTGGGCTGGTGCATATGACGCAACCCAATCTCGGCATGCCGCCGCCCGATGAAGGCCACGAGGTCGGGCTGGACTGGTCCGATGACGACCTGCGTTTGCTGGATCGGGAGGTCGCCCATGGCCAGGTATGATGCCGAACGCGTCGGCATTGCCCCGTGGCTGCTTAGCGGACCAGCATTGCTGGTGTTTATCGCACTCTTGCTGGCGCCGCTGCTGCTCACGGCGGTGCTGTCGCTGAATCTGTTCAGCGACACCGCAGGCGTGGTTGCGGGTTACAGCCTGGGCAACTACATCGAGGTGTTCAAGGACGGCTATTTCCACGAAATATTCCTGCGCACCGGCGGCATGGCGCTGGCGGTTACAGTGCTCTGCGTGCTGCTCGGTGTGCCGGAAACCATCATCATTGCGCGCATGGCGCCGCGTTGGCGTTCGTTGTTTCTGCTGGTGGTGCTCGGCCCGCTGTTGATTTCGGTCGTGGTGCGTACCCTGGGCTGGGCGATCCTGTTGGGTAACAACGGCCTGATCAACGACGCCTTGCAGGCGCTGGGTATTACCGATGAGCCGGTGAAAATGTTGTTTACCCAGATCGGCGTGATCATTGCCCTGACCCACGTATTGGTGCCGTTCATGGTGATCGCGGTGTGGGCGACCTTGCAGCGTCTGGACCTGCAGGTCGAGTGGGCCGGTTTGTCGCTGGGTGCCTCACGTTTGACCGTGTTCCGACGGATCATCCTGCCGCAGATCATGCCCGGCATTCTGTCCGGTTCGATCATCGTCTTCGCCCTGGCCGCATCGGCTTTTGCCACCCCGGCGATCATCGGCGGTCGGCGTTTGAAAGTGGTCGCGACGGCGGCCTACGACGAATTTCTCGGCACCCTCAACTGGCCACTCGGCGCTGCCATCGCGATGCTTTTGCTGGTGGCGAATCTGATCATCATTCTGGGTTGCAGCAAGCTGGCCGAGCGCCGCTTCAAGCAAGTCTTCGAGTAGGCCGCCATGCACAAGAACGGATTTTTCTCGCAGCTGTACCACATCTTTTTTGTCACCTTCATTGTCGCGCCCTTGCTGGTCGTGATGGCGATGGCATTCACCAACAAGGGCTATTTGTCGCTGCCCACTGATGGTCTGTCGTTGCGCTGGTTTCGGGCGTTGCTGGAGAACCAGGAAATGCTCGACGCATTCAACCTGTCGATCAAGCTGGGCCTGGCTTCGGCGACCATTGCGGCGTTGCTGGCGATCCCTGCGGCCTTGGCAATCAGTCGTTACGAATTCCCCGGACGCGGCGCGCTGACCGGCTTTCTGCTGTCACCGCTGATGATTCCGTCGGTGGTGCTGGGGATCGCGTTTCTGCGCTTTTTCTCGCTGGCGCAGATTGGCGGATCGTTCTGGGCGCTGACCTTGACCCACGTGATCGTGGTCCTGCCGTATGCACTGCGCCTGACCCTGGCGTCGACCATCGGCCTTGAGCGCGATATCGAACAGGCGGCGTTGTCGCTGGGTGCCAGTCGCTGGACCGCGTTCTACCGGGTGGTGCTGCCACGAATCCGCACCGGCGTGATCGGTGGCTGGATGCTGGCGTTCATTCAGAGTTTCGATGAGTTGACCATGACCGTATTCGTCGCTACGCCGGGCACCACGACCTTGCCGGTGGCGATGTACAACCAGATTTCCCAGACCATCGATCCCCTGATCACCGCCGTCTCCACGGTGCTGATCGTCGGAACTCTACTGCTGATGCTGGTGCTTGATCGCATGGTGGGCCTGGACCGGGTCTTGATTGGAGAGGGCAAATGAGTCAGGACATCAATAGCATCACGCAGTCCGAAGTGATTGTGATCGGCGGCGGCCTGGTCGGTACGGCGGTGGCTTACGGGCTCGCGCGCAGCGGCGCCGATACGGTGGTTCTGGATCAGGGTGACGACGCGTTTCGAGCATCACGGGGGAATTTCGGGCTGGTCTGGGTGCAAGGCAAAGGCCACGACCTGCCGGATTATTCGCGCTGGACGCGTTCATCGGCGACGCGCTGGCCAGCCTTGGCGCAAGCGTTGCTGGCCGACAGTGGGGTCGATGTGCAACTGCGGCAACCGGGCGGATTTCACATGTGTTTCAGCGACGAAGAACTGCTGGAACGGCAGTCGCGGTTGCAAACCCTGCTGGATGCGTTGGGCGATTATCCGTATCAGATGCTTGATGCCGCTGAGCTCAAAGCCCGCTTGCCGTTGATTGGTCCGACAGTGGTTGGCGCCAGTTACACGCCCCAGGACGGGCACGTCAATCCACTGAAATTGCTGCGCGCGTTGCACACCTCGGCGCAGGCCAAAGGCGCACGGTTGCATGGCGGCGTGCAGGTCGACCGCATTGATTGCGCGCCGGGCGAGTTCCGCATCACCGCAGGGCAACGGCGCTTTATCGCGCCGCGCATCGTTCTGGCCGCCGGCCTCGGCAATCCGGGGTTGGCGAAGCAGGTCGGCCTGCATGCACCGGTTGCGCCGAATCGCGGCCAGGTGCTGATCAGCGAGCGTGTCCGGCCATTTCTCGATTATCCGACCATCAATGTGCGCCAGACCGATGAAGGCACGGTGCAGTTGGGCGATTCGATGGAGGAGGTCGGTTTCGATGACGGCACTTCAACCGAGGTGCTGGCCGCTATCGCCAGGCGTGGGGTGGCAACTTTTCCGCTGCTGCGTGACGTGCGCCTGATTCGCGCCTGGGGTGCGTTGCGGGTCATGAGCCCGGACGGCTTCCCCATCTATCAGCAATCCGCCGCGCATCCTGGCGCGTTCGTGGTCACTTGCCACAGCGGCGTGACCCTGGCCGCTGCTCACGTGTTGCGCATCGCGCCGTGGATCATGGGCGGCGCGCAACCCGACGAGCTGGCGGTGTTTACCGGCGAGCGTTTTCTAACTGACAAGGTGTTTTCCCATGCGCACTGATCCGCTGTTTCAACCCGTCATAAGCGAAGTCAGGGCGACGCGCACCGTGAACCTGACCTTCAACGAGCAACCCTTGAACGTACCGGCTGGCACCAGTGTCGCGGCGGCGTTGCTGATGTCCGGCATCAATCGTTTCCGCGCGACGCCGGTCAGCGAAGCACCGCGTGCGCCTTACTGCATGATGGGCGTGTGTTTCGAGTGCCTGGTGGATATCGATGGCGTGCCCAATCGGCAGAGTTGTCTGATCGAAGTGGCTGAAGGCATGCGTATTCGCTCTCAGGAAGGCGCCCGTGACCTGATTTTTCAGGCGACGAATGTCGACCTCCTGGAGGTGCAGTCATGAACCCCGAAACCGTTGACGTAGTGGTGATCGGCGCAGGCGCGGCGGGCATGAGCGGCGCCGTTGCACTGGCCGGTTTCGGCCTGAGCGTAGTCTTGCTGGACGAGCAGGGCAGTCCGGGCGGACAGATTTATCGGGGTATCACCCTGGCGCCGCTGTCGCGCCGGGACATGCTCGGCCCGGATTATGCTCATGGCAATCAACTGGCCCAGGCGCTTGTGGCATCGACGGTGCGCTATGAGAAAGGCGCGGCGGTGTGGCAGGTTACCCGGGAGCATCAGGTCAGCTATTTGCGCAACGGTCGCCTGTACACGCTGAACGCAAAGGCTGTGTTGCTCGCCACGGGTGCCATGGAACGGCCGTTTCCGATTCCAGGCTGGACCTTGCCTGGGGTGATGAGCGCTGGCGCTGCGCAGATTCTATTGAAAAGTTCGGGATTGGCGCCTAGCGAAACGGTGGTGCTGGCGGGCTGCGGACCACTGCTGTACCTGCTCGGCTGGCAATACCTGCGCGCTGGCGTGCCGATCAAAGCGTTGGTCGATACGACCCGGCCGGAGGATTACTGGCGCGCACGGCGTCATCTGTTTGCTGCGCTGCGCGCCTGGCCGTATCTGCGCAAAGGCCTGGATTTGATGCGCAGCCTGCGCGCGGCGGGTATTGCTCACTACACGGGAGCTGAACAACTGGCGGTTGAGGGCGAGGAGGCCGCGACGGCGTTGACCTTCATCGCTGCCGGGAAATCCGTACGGGTCGCCAGCCGTTGTGTGCTGCTGCATCAAGGCGTGGTACCCAACATTCAATTCAGCCAGTCGCTGCGCACGCGACATGAATGGGACACCGACCAATTGTGTTTCAGCCCGGTGGTCGATGCTTGGGGCGAACTGGATGTGCCGGGCGTTTATGTCGCCGGAGACGGCGCCGGCATCGGGGGTGCTCAGGCAGCGGCGGTGCAAGGGCAACTGGCGGCGCTCGGGATTGCTGCGCAGTTAGCGACAATCAACACGGCGCAACGTGATCAACAGGCCGAGCCGCTGCGCGCAAAACTTGAGAGCAATCTCAGAATCCGGCCCTTTCTGGATGCTCTGTATCAACCGAAAGAAGAAAACCGTATCCCTGCGGACGACGTGATGGTCTGTCGCTGCGAAGAGGTTACCGCTGGTGATCTGCGCGGCTTCGTTGCCTTGGGTTGTGCCGGGCCGAATCAGGCCAAATCCTTTGGACGCTGCGGCATGGGGCCTTGCCAGGGACGCATGTGCGGTCTGACCGTCACCGAAGTCATTGCCAAGGCACGCGGGGTGTCGGCTGCGGAAGTGGGTTACTACCGGATCCGCCCGCCGATCAAGCCCATCACTCTTGGAGAGCTGGCCGGTGAGTGAGTCGAGCCGACGTCAGGGCGACGTACTGGTCATCGGCGGCGGTATTCACGGGCTGAGCACCGCATTTCATCTCGCCCGGCGCGGCGTCAGGGTGACGGTTCTGGAGGCTGAATATTGCGGCCGTCATGCGTCGGGGGTAAACGCTGGCGGCGTGCGCACGTTAGGCCGGCACACGCCGGAAATCCCCTTGGCGCTTTCGTCGCGGGATCTCTGGCATGAACTGAAGCATGTGCTGCGGGACGATGGCGGCTTTGTGCCCAGCGGCCAGCTGAAACTGGCGGAAAACCCGGCTGAGCTGGAGGAATGCAGGCAACGTGTCGCGCAACTTCGGGCTTTGGGATTCAGCCATGAAGTGCTGATCGACCAGCAGCAGGTGTTCGAGATCATTCCCACCGTGGCCCGACACATCGTCGGCGGCATTTGGGTCAAGGACGACGGCTATGCGGTGCCTTACAAAACCGTGACTGCATTTCGGCTGGCGACCGAGAAGCTCGGGGTTCAG
Organism: Pseudomonas sp. DSP3-2-3; assembly: GCF_049898225.1. NCBI lineage: Bacteria > Pseudomonadati > Pseudomonadota > Gammaproteobacteria > Pseudomonadales > Pseudomonadaceae > Pseudomonas > Pseudomonas sp. DSP3-2-3. Next base: position 123,955 of record NZ_JAFCXH010000011.1, read on the forward strand.
GTGCATGAGAACTGTGCCGCGCAGCGCATTGAACAGACCGGCAGTCAGTGGAAGGTCACCACGGCGAAGGCAGTGTTCAGCGCCGAGCATCTGGTGGTCACCGCAGGTGCCTGGGCGGGCGAGCTGGCGGCCCAGGTGGGCGAAGCGGTGCCGGTGCATCCAGAAGGTCTGATGTTGATGGTCACGCACCGGGTCGCGCCGTTCTGCGCACCGGTACTGGGAGCAACGGGCAGGTCGCTGTCGTTCAAGCAATTCGCCAATGGCACGGTGGTGATCGGCGGCAAGCTGATTGGCGCGCTGGATTTTCCTGCGCGCCACGGTGAAGTCGATATGACCCGACTGGGCACCAGCGCGCGCACGGTCACCGATCTGTTTCCGCACCTCAAACACCTGGGGGTCAATCGCGTCTGGGCGGGTGTCGAGGCGTTTACGGCCGACGACTTGCCGGTGATCGGCGCCAGTCGCAAGGCCAGTAATCTGAGCTATTCGTTCGGCTTCTGCGGCAGCGGCTTTCAGATGGGGCCCGGCACGGGCCGACGTCTGGCGCAGCAGATTCTGGGCGAGCATTCCGACCTTTCTCTGGACGCTTTCGCCATCGACCGTTTTGATAAAACAGTGGCAACAACGCCACTGATACCGTTTCAATCCGCTTCAACCATCCCGCAACATTGAGGAGTTCACATGCTGGAAATTACTCGCATCGAAACCAATCAACGCATGAGCCGCGTCGTTCAATGCAACGGCTTCACCTTTCTCGGCGGCCAGACCGCAACCGACCGCACCCTGGACATCAAAGGCCAGACCGCACAGGTGCTGGAGAAGATCGACAATTTCCTGGCCAAGGCAGGGCTGGATAAAACCCGGATCCTCAGCGCGCAGGTTTGGCTGTCGGACATCGAGGCCAACTTCGCCGGAATGAACGAAATCTGGGACGCGTGGGCACCTGAAGGTCACGCACCCGCTCGGGCAACCGTGGAATCGCGTCTGGCAGCTCCGGATTTGCTGGTGGAAATTACCGTGGTTGCGGCGGGCTGAATCGGAGGCCGTTCTTCTCAAAGCCTCGTTCGGTCACTGTGCCGATCCGAGGCTTTGATCTGTGCTGTTAACCCGGCTTATGGTCGTATTCGGCACTGTCAGCTCATCCAGTTGCCCCCATCCACGTTGTAGGTCTGGGCGACCACGTAGTCACTGTCGTGCGACGCGAGAAACACCGCCATTCCGGTCAGGTCATCGGCCGTGGCCATGCGTCCGTAAGGAACTTCCTGGCCCACCAGTCTTTTTTTCTCGCCCAGCGGGCGATTTTCATACTTGGCGAACAGCGCATCGACGCCATCCCAATGTTCGCCATCGACGACGCCCGGGGCAATCGCATTGACGTTGATCTTGTGCTTGATCAGGTTCAATCCGGCAGATTGCGTCAAGCTGATGACCGCAGCTTTGCTCGCGCAATACACCCCGACCAATGCTTCACCACGTCGTCCGGCCTGACTCGCCATATTGATGATCTTGCCGCCATGATCCTGGTTGATCATTTGCCTTGCGGCCGCTTGCAGCGTGAGCTGGACGATCTGCAATCGCTGTTTTCGCGTGCCCGACGCGGTCTGGAATTCAGCGGGGATACAGCCCTGAAAGCAGCGAAGTTGCTTGAAGACATCGGCCTCGCCGAGGGTTTGCAACGCCTGGTGCTGTTCTTGCAGTTGCTCAATACGTTGATGAGTGCGCCCATTGAGCAAGCGCGAGCCCGGATTCTCACGGTTTTTCAAACGAGTCACCGGCCATGGCTTTATCGATCTGATGGGCAAGCTGCGCGTCCAGCGTGCCTGTCGGCTGTTGCTGCAGACGCAAATGTCAGTCGCCGATATTTGCTTCGAAGTGGGCTACAGCAACCTTTCCAACTTCAATCGGCATTTTCGCGTCGAGATGCAGCAAACTCCGAGTGAATACCGCAGAGGTCCGGCGGGGCTCGGCGCCCGCTAACCTCCGGGCAGGATAGTGGTCAAACCGGTGTATCTGCAAAAACTGCGCGCTCGATTGTTACCAGAACCGCAACAGTGTTTATCGTCATATCGAGCATGGCAAATTGTCGCAGCGGCGATTTTTTTTGATATCGTTGCAAAACTAACCGTTTAGTTAATAGTTTCCGCGTACCTGCCAGCGCGTCGCGCTTGACGTGGCCTGCCAGCGTCGCCGCCCAGACTCGAACAGTCTTCCAGCGATTTTTTCAGCCAATCGGGCACTCAGCGGCCCCGCCTTCAAGACTATTAACTTCCTCCATAAACGTTCATGCGTCAGTAGGATCATGCAACATGACTAAGTCTCAATCTCCGGCGTCTTTCAGCCGCTGGCCCATCTGGGTCGTCGCCTTGGGCGTGCTGGTCTTTGGTTTGCTTTTCGCCGCAGGTGGCGGATACCTCGCCAAGCTGGGAGGCAGCTGGTACTTCCTGCTTGCCGGTCTCGGTTTGATCATTTGCGCGGTATTGCTGTTCAAGCAACGTCTTCTGGGGGCCTGGCTATTTGCGGCCGTGATGGTCCTGACCGTTATCTGGGCGCTGGTGGATGCCGGTCTGAATTTCTGGCCGCTGGTTTCGCGTTTGTTTGCCTTGGGCGTGCTGAGTCTGCTGGTTGCGCTGATTTACCCGACGCTACGCAAGGCCAACGGCCTGGTCAGTGGCCGTGGTGGCTACGCACTGAGCGGCGTGCTGGCAATCGCCATGGTTGCCGGGTTCTGGGGCATGTTCGTCCCACACAATCCTGTGTCGGCCAGTGGCGATGGTCCTGGCTTGACCAAGGTTGATCCTGCCAATGCCCAGAAAAACTGGGCGCATTACGGCAATGACGAAGGCGGCGGCCGCTTCGCCGCGCTGGACCAGATCAATCGCGACAACGTCTCGAAACTGGTGCCCGCCTGGACTTACCAGACCGGGGATGTCGCGGTCAGTGACGGCAATGGCGCCGAAGATCAAATGACGCCGTTGCAGGTGGGTGACAAGGTGTTTATCTGCACCCCGCACAACAACCTCATCGCGCTCGATGCTGACACCGGCAAAGAACTGTGGAAAAACCAGATCAACGCCAAATCTGCGGTCTGGCAGCGCTGCCGTGGCATCGCGTATTTCGACGCTACGGCCGCGGTCGCTCAACCCGCCGACGGCAGTACGCCCGCCAAGGCTGTTGCAGTACCGGCTGGTGCCAACTGTCAGCGCCGCCTGCTGACCAACACCATCGACGCACGCTTGATTGCTGTGGATGCGGACACGGGGACGTTCTGCCAGGGCTTTGGCACCAATGGTCAGGTAGATCTCAAAGCTGGACTGGGCAATGTCCCGGATTCCTATTACCAGCTTTCGTCGCCGCCGTTGATGGCCGGAACCACCGTAGTGGTCGGCGGCCGAGTCGCCGACAACGTCCAGACCGATATGCCCGGTGGCGTCATCCGTGGCTTTGACGTCGTTACCGGTGAAATGCGCTGGGCGTTTGACCCGGGTAATCCGCAGGACAAGCAAGCTCCGACCGCCGACAGCACCTACGTGCGTAGCACACCAAATAGCTGGGCGCCGATGTCTTATGACCCGGCGATGAACACCATCTTTTTGCCGATGGGCAGTTCTTCCACCGACATTTATGGCGTGGAGCGGACTGCACTGGACCACAAGTACGGCGCATCCGTACTGGCGCTGAACGCTACAACCGGTGAAGAGAAGTGGGTCTATCAGACCGTTCACAATGACCTGTGGGACTTCGACCTGCCCATGCAGCCGAGTCTGATCGACTTCACCAAGGCAGACGGCAGCAAGGTTCCTGCCGTCGTGATCGGCACCAAGGCCGGACAGATCTTCGTCCTGGATCGCGCCACCGGCAAATCCCTGACCAAAGTTGAAGACATACCGGTCAAAGCCTCCAACATCCCGAACGAGCCCTATTCGCGGACGCAACCGTTGTCAGTCGGCATGCCGCAAATCGGCGCGCAACACCTGACTGAGTCGGACATGTGGGGCGCCACGCCGTTCGACCAACTGCTGTGCCGTATCTCGTTCAAGAAAATGCGTTACGACGGGCTGTACACAGCGCCAGGCACCGATGTTTCCCTGAGCTTTCCCGGATCGCTGGGGGGGATGAACTGGGGCAGCATCTCGACTGATCCAGTCCACGGCTTCATCTTCGTCAATGACATGCGCCTGGGCCTGTGGAATCAGATGGTGCCGCAGCAAAAAGATGCATTGGCTTCCTCCGGCGGCGAAGCGCTGAACACCGGCATGGGCGCGGTGCCACTTAAAGGCACGCCGTATGCCGTGAACAAGAATCGCTTCCTCTCGGTGGCCGGGATTCCTTGTCAGGCGCCGCCTTTTGGCACTCTGACGGCGATTGATATGAAGACCCAGAAAGTGGCTTGGCAAGTGCCGGTCGGCACGGTTCAGGACACCGGGCCGATGGGTATCAAAATGCACCTGCCACTGCCAATCGGAATGCCGACGCTGGGAGGAACTCTTTCAACCCAAGGCGGTTTGATATTTATCGCCGGTACCCAGGATTACTACCTGCGCGCCTTCAACTCCGCCAACGGAGAAGAAACCTGGAAAGCCCGCCTGCCAGTCGGCAGCCAAGGTGGACCGATGACATTTGTCTCGCCCAAAACCGGCAAGCAATACGTTGTAATCACTGCCGGCGGAGCGCGTCAGTCGCAGGATCGCGGCGATTACGTCATCGCGTACGCCTTGCCCAAAGGCAACTAACCTGAAACCCGCAATTGGCACAGCAGGTCGATCGCGGGTTATTCCTGACCAAGTTCATCATTTAGAGCTGACTGGTATTTTTTTCATGGCATTCCTTGACATGCCCGCCGAACAAGTACAGAATTGCGTCCATTCCTGATTCAGGAATACGAAAAACCCTATAGATTTCAAAGGGTTGGACGCCAGTAAGTAGCTCTGGTTTCCAGACAAGTTTAAATGCATTGAATGCTTGTCAAGCACTTGATGTTTGAGGCCGAGTAGCAAAATGGTTATGCCGCGGATTGCAAATCCGCTTACGCCGGTTCGATTCCGACCTCGGCCTCCACTATTAAAAGCCCCGAAGACTCACGTCTTCGGGGTTTTTTTTGGGCTTTGGAAAAGGGGGAGTTCCGAAACTTTGTCATTTCGTGGGTTTGGCTATGGCCCCAAGACGACGCAATGGTCATCGATTTCAGCAAAGAGGCGACTTACACGGACAGCACCGGTGCCGTTATCAGCGCCTTCCAGCGCGATCAGACCCCGGTGCGCGTCATCGCCAAGCACGACTTTGGTCCACGGCACGTTGAATCCATCGCCGATGCGTTGATCGAATCGGGCTATGCCGAAGAGCTGGGCAAGAAACCCAGCAAAACCGGCAAACCCGCAAACCCGGCGACAAAACCCGCGAAAGACGACAAGCCGGAAGCCCCGCCGGCCACGGATGACGCGCCTGACGACGAGAAACCCTGATTATCGACGCCCGAGCCGGGTGCTCGGCTACAGTGCCGCTCGAATCCTTCACAGATGATCATCAATGTCATCGACGATCACCGCTGCGAGGTGCTGATCGATGGCTACGTCCGGCCAAATCCGGACCTGCCGCGCGAGTATGTTTACCCCAGCAAGTGCAGCGATATTGCCCGGGCGCTCGACCAGCGCCTGCGTAATCCGATACCCACCCGTCCGGTGTCGTTTCAGCAGCAGTTGTGAATCAAATACCGCGACAAACCTCTGGGCAGGGTTGGCGTACTGGTTACTTAAGTGACGCGAAGTGGACGAAATTCAGATCGTCAACCATGCTCGTTTGAATCCTGAACGAGGCAGTTGCGTTGTCAGTTTGCCGAAAGCACGCACGAGCGGCCTGATGCATATCGAGTTTTGAAGGGTTTATCACTTGCCAGGGTAGGGGATGAACATATGAAAGCTGTAATACTTGTGTTGACCGTTCTATTGTCCGCTTGTGTGGGAAATTCACCGTTTAGAACGGTCGATGGCGTTTCGTGTGAGCATTGGAGCGGATGCGGGAGCTCTTATGAAAAAAACAACGGGTATGATCTGGGCTTTATTGAGTACACAGAAAGAGGCAATGATTTTAATCCTCAAGAGACCGCTTCATTACTGAAAAAAATACAAGACGCCTCGGATGCCGGTAGTGTTGCACTGGTCATTTTTGTCCACGGATGGAAACATAACGCTTCAACGGATGATGGCAACGTGAATAGCTTCAAAAAGGCGTTGCAGCGCATAGCCGTATCCAGGGTCGTCGGTGGCAAAAAAATCATAGGTCTTTATGTGGGGTGGCGCGGTATGAGCTTTCACGGCCTCGCCCTTGAAAACCTTACCTTCTGGGACAGGAAGTCCACTGCAGAGGAAGTGGGCCGGGGAGGCGTGACCGAACTGTTTCTAAAATTGGAAAACATGACGGCAGCCAACCAGAAGAACTTCATGATTACCATAGGTCACAGCTTCGGTGGTGCCATCACCCTCACAGCCTTGCATGATACGTTGTTGAGCAAAATGGCGGCTATTGAGCGCGGTGAGGAGACCAAGGCCTTTGGCGACGGGGTGATACTGCTGAATCCTGCGATAGAGGCTAATCAAGCATTGCTGCTGAAAGAGCACAGCATGAACATTGGAGCGATGGCTAAAAAGGTCCCTTCGATCATGTACGTAGTCAGCTCACAGGCCGACATCCCTACCAATTATTTATTCCCGCTGGGTCAGTTCTTCGGTGTGAATGTCAGAACAAATCAGGTTGATATTAAGCGGCGATACCTTGGCCGTGATTATGTTATCCGTGAACAAGATCTGGATACGCAAACTGTCGGCAACTATGGCATGTTTACTACTGGCGTGATGAGTGATCGTGAATTTGAAAAAGTCGAAGCCGAGGCGGTTAATATTGTGAAGGCCGAACGTGCCGAGCTGAAGCGCTCCACTGGATCGGAGAAACCCTCTGGAAGTACACACGTCTTGTCAAATATGGCTCAAGATGGATCGTTGGACATCCGGTCGTTGGAAGCGATGCCGCTTGAGAGGTGGACACTTGAAAATAGGTGTTCGCGAACGAATAAGGACTTTGGTATCAGTTCTTTTCCCTGCTCAACCACAGATCCCATAGATTTTGTTTCAGTGCCTGGGTCCTTCATAGAAAATCATAACGAGATTTATGGAGACAGTGTCATCTCGCTGCTCTCGGTGCTTGTCATGAAGTCCCTGGTAGAAAGGAATAAAGATAATCTAAGGAGTTACTGTGCAAATGAACAGGGTTTCTCTTTCGAAAACTGCTTCTCGCATTACTACAAACTGAACACGCTGTTAACAGATGCGGAGGCCGCGAAGTAGGGTCTCTCCTCTGTTCTCGCATCGAACCCGCGTCCAGCGGTTTTTTTAATGTCCGGAGTATTCGTAAATGGCAGGCAATACCCTGCGTTCACTGATCGTCAGTGTTTCGGCTGAAACCAGCGCATATCAGCGTGAGATGGCACCGGCTTACAATCAGGCCAGAATGTTAGACGCAACAAACCCTACTGAAAGCGCCGATGAAGGTCCGGGAAGATATCCTGCGCAAACCATGCCGGCAGGCCTGGCGTTACTGTGCGGGATTTGGGCGTAGGGCTTACCACCAGCCCGGCTTTGATCAATCGTGTAAGTTCGTCGATGGCCGGGCGCGGTGTTAAACCGGTGAAGGTCTTCAAGTCGTTACGAGGCATTGACCCTGCCATGATGAGTGCATGAATCGCCGGGGCACTTTCCGGACGGATTTTCATGTTCAGCAGCTTTTCATTGGTCTTGAATGACCGCACGATTCGTTCTCGCATTAACGACGGATTCAACGCTGAGATCATGTAATCGACCTGATCGTGACAAACGTCCAGCATGAACTCTATGAACGCGAAATAGTGCTTGCGCGACATCTGTCCTCGCCCATCCATATCGCCTTCGCGCTGGCGATCTGCCAATGCAAGCATGCGATAGTATTCCTCATGTCGCCGCGCCAACCCCCTGGCCAGCGACCAAAGCCGTGGCTCCAGTCCCAGACAGACCAGTTGCAGGTGAGTGATCATTCGGGCGACTCGACCGTTTCCGTCGACGAATGGATGTACCCACGCAAGGCGATGGTGGTACGCAAGGGCACCGATAAGCTGTCGTCGCGGGTCTTTAATGCGGCCGAACCCGGTCTGCAGATGTAGCAGCATGCTCTCTACGGCCGCGGCGTCCGGCGCATCATGGCCGCCAACCGAGACATTCTGACCGGTCTCTGACCGCAGGACGCCGGCCTCCATGACTAATCCGTTTTGTAGCGTCCTGCTGCTCTCGCTGGTGTCAGTGAAGAGCCGATAGTGGACCAGTGACAGCAGTTGCGGATCGAACATCTGCGCCCAGTTTCCCGGCACATTGCGCCGCAGAGCGCGTTCAAGCACCGACTGCACTTCCATGTGTTTGACTGCCAGGTCATTGAGCAGCTTGCGCTCGCGGCGCGGCGCCGATTGAGCCTTCTGCATATCCGCAGGCTCTGTGTACTGGCCTTCGATAAGATTGGAATAGTAGGTGTTCGTTATCCGCAGCAGGCGCGCCAATTGGACGCCCGATTCCGGGGCCAGGCGACCAGCGAGGAATTGGGTTTTCCTCGGGAGCGCATCGGCTAACGAGACGATGGAGGGTGGAAGGTCTTCGGGCAGGATTGGGTCGAGCCAAGTCTTCGATGTGATCAATGACATCCCTGAGCGCCTTACTGTCGATGGATAGTCCAGTAACATATTCTTCACATATTATTTCACATATCCCTACGGCTAGAACCCTTTATTTTTAAGGGGGACAGCGATTTTTTTGAGATATATCCACTAGCTATCTTCACATAATATTTCACATCTTCATTCAAGATATATTCTACACACAAGGACTGCAGGCCCGACTCGTGGGGCAATTTTAATGGTTGGGGGATGGCAATACGCAACTAAACCGCGCCTGAAGACTCATAGGTCCGTTACCTGGGCGCAGCAAGCGCGAAGGATGGATGGTCGCGATCGGTCAGCGCATACCGCGCCTGGCAGTTGGCTTCACCCTCTGTGTAATTAAACGGCCGCTGCCATCGGGAAGCCATGGATGACGATTCTTTATTTTCAGATAATTATTGTCTTTACCCTATATGTCACGAGTCTGGTCGGTAAAAAAGCGCTAGTAGTTGCATGCGCGGCGTGGACATTATTCACGCTTGTGACTGTGTTTTTTTCGGGGCTTATCCTGCTCCAGTTGATCACAATATGGATGTGCTACGCGTTCTTCAAACCAGAAGATCGCAGCACTGAGACAACCCGCCCGATCATCCCCAAGCGCGGCGAAACTGCTGTTTCAGCCCTGTCGCCGCCGGTATCAAGTGTAGGTCGCACGGTTTCAAAACCAAGCGAAATCCCGCCTCAGGTCGGCACTGTCCAGCGCTCGCTCGACTCTGTGAACAATGCCCTCACAGCCTTTACTGACTCGATATCCCTGAGCATGGCGGTTAACAGCGCGACTGAAGTGCTGCAAAGTGCGTTGTTCAATGAAAAACTCGGAGTTGAACATGCGTTGCAGCGGGCACAACTTGCGCTCAAGGTGCAGGCTTTTCGCGAGGAGCGTGGCGAGGAAGGCTGGGCTCACTATCAGGAAGCTTATGCCCGGTTTACCAAGGTACTAAAACCGGCAACTGATGTGGTTGTGGTGAAACCTTCGCCTGGGTGGCAGTTTCCAGACTTCACTGTTGCTCCTGGTCAAGACGATGCAAACCTGACCAATACCATCGCCATTGGAGCCAGGATACGTACGTTACGAAGCGAGCGAGATGGCTTTCTACGCGACATTGTTCGCCAGGTATGGACTGACGAACCACTGCGCAACGCTCTGCGTGATGAACTTAATAAAGTGGGCGGGGCCGAGACCTGGAACAGCATCTGCCAGATAGCTGCCGAAAAAACCAAACCATCTGCACGCCTGTCGTTCGGTGCCATATTACGTACGGTTCCCTCGATAACCGCCGATTCGTTACAGCCTGAGCCTGCCACCGACGAGCCGGAAACTCCCCGTCCGATGCTCACATCTCCGGCTGAGATAGAGGCTCGCGTGAAAGCTCTTGAGCTTCCGTACCTGGTTCATTTCACTCGCGTCGAAAACTTACCGTCGATCATGCAACGTGGGCTGTGTTCAATTACCACGCTCACTGAAGCTACTGTCGATTTCAAGTTTAATGATCGCTTGCGTCTGGAAGGGCGTCCTGATGCCGTTTGCCTGTCTATCGGCTATCCAAATGACAAGATGTTCGCCCATTACCGCTGGAAGACGCCTGAACAAGGCTGGGTGGTGCTGGTCATTGATCGTTGCGTGCTCTGGACCCTGAGCGTCGCGTTCTGCAATCACAATGCCGCGGACAATCGTATTCGCCAACAATCCCTCGACGACCTCAAGACCGTATCGGCGTTCGATAATCTGTTCAATCCTGTGCAAGGCTTAGCGTCTCGCGAAGAAAACAAGCTGTTGCCGTTCGATCCTACAGACGTTCAAGCTGAGGTTTTAGCGTTTGATACAGTGTCGCCTGATTTCATCAAAGGGGTGGTTTTCAGTGATGAGAGCAGCCTGCAGACCTACAACGATTGCGTTGGCGACCGGCGGACGCTGGTTAATTCCGAAGGTCGTGGTTTTCTCAGTGCGCGCTCTTATGCACGTAAACGCGGATGGACTTACTGATGGCTAGCAGACCCGTTTTTATTCCAAACCCCGATGGGCAGGCGCCGGTGATTACGCATGCCGTAGACTTCGAATGGTTTGCTGGTCTGTCCGTAACTCAGAAACATAAATCCATCAATTCGTTGCATCAGGCAGCACGTGGCTTAACAGGTGTCGATAGCGTACTGGAAGTGTCGACCAAATCTGCGGAGCCTCTCGGAGTGGCGCTTAGCGCGTTTAATCTATGCTTCGCAATGTCGATGCTTGAGCGTCCTGTAAGTGTTGAATGCGCTTTTCAGGGCAGCAAAGTGTTCGAGCAAGGCGGCCCTTTTACCGAGATTTACCGGTTCACCTCGCGTGACGCCAAGCGTGACGAGCGGTTGCGTACATCCGGAAGACTCACAGGCTTCAATTTCATGGAGACGGACTGGCCGCTGGAGCCGCAGACCGCATTCTATGACTGGTTGTATATAAATGCGCTGAAGAGTCGAAAGGATCTTACGGAGCAACTGGCTGACTATTCTGCGTTCACCGATATTGAGTTCAACCCTCAAAAATCCATCAACTGCCAAGCCTATTCCCTTGCGCTATTCGTATCTTTGCAGAAAACAAACTGTCTGGAACCCGCCACTTCATCACAAGCGGCATTTCTCCATTTTCTGCAATCGCGGCCAGTGGTGAGCGCGCGCCAGGATGATTTGTCTCAGGGGCGGCTTTTCTAGTTTGTCTGGCCGTTGGGGTCATCGGGCAGCGTTGGCAGCCTGGGGGATGAATCGCTCGCGATGCGCTGTCGGCTACGCGCCTGACTGGCGGTGTAGCCGAAATAATCCCGGAAGCACCGGCTAAAGTGATGGGAGCTGATAAACCCACAGGCCATGGCCACTTCCACGACCGACGCATGGCCTTGCAATAACAGGCGACGTGCCCGCGTCAGGCGCAACTCCAGATAATGGCGACGCGGCGAGCTGTGCAGGAACGTCTGGAACAGGCGCTCGATCTGCCGACGGGACAAGTCCACATAACTCGCCAGTTCATCCAGCTCCAGCGGGTCTTCCAGATTGTTTTCCATCAGCTCGATCAGGCTCGATAGCTGAGGCGGAAAGGCCGGATCCCGACCACCACGTGCCAGGGGCATATCCTCGGCATAGGCACCGCGATCACAGCTGAGAATCGCCTCAATGCCCTTGACCAGTTCGGCCCCTTGCTGGCGCCGGATGATTGCCAGCATCATCCCCAACGCGCTATTGGCGCCGGCACAACTGACCAGGTCTCCGGTAATGACAAAGGGTTGTGGCCGCAAACGCACGCCGGGGCATAGTTCGTGAAGGCTGGCCTGGCTTTCCGGGTGCACGGTGCATTCGCGCTGGTCCAGCAGACCGGCATGCGCCAGTTGGAAGCAGCCGTTCCATAGACTGCCGAGCAGCACCGATTGGCGGCTGGCCTGGCGCAGTTTTTTGATCAGTGCCAAAGCCGGGGTCAATGCGGTTCGCAAACCACCACAGACGATCAGCATGTCGAGGTCTGCCACGGTCAGCTTGTCGACGGGCAGGTCAGTGGCGATCGCGATGCCCAGATCACTACGCACCTGACCGCCCTTAAGGCTGTAGGTTGTGATTTCGTAGCGCGGCGTCTGGCTCAGATAATTGGCCGTCACCAGCGCATCCAGCGAACCGGTGAAAGCCATCATCGAAAAATGTTCCAGGACCACCACGGCAATTTTTCGACAGCCGTCTGCCTGCGGTCCTGAAACGATGTCGGTCCGGCCGTAAGGCTGATTGATGCCTTTAAGGCTCATGCCAAAATGTCGGCGGCTGTCGGCTGGGGCCATGGGAACTCGCGCGCAACAGTGGGGAAGCCGGAAAGGTAGCCGTTCAAGGCCGGCAACGCCAGCCCTGCGGATGTGCTGGCGTCTTATTCGGTACTGGCGGCTTTCTGCTCTTTTCTTAGGGTCGTTGTGCTTTTCCCCTGCCAACCCCAGTTGTCAGTCTCGACTTCGTCAATCACCACGAAGGTCGATAGGGGCGGCTTGCCCAGCACTTGAAACAGCAGCTCGGTTGTCCCCTCGATCAGTGCCAGCTTCTGTTCCGGGGTGACGCCTTCTTTCGTGACGCGAATGTTGACGTAAGGCATGGTCATGTCTCCTTGAAAGACGGGGTTTGAATTACCAGACACCGGCCGTTGAGCCGCCATCGACTGTCATGACACTGCCGCTGGTGAAGGATGAATCGGTCAGGTACAGCACCGCATCCACCACGTCTTTCGGGCTGCCGATGGTGCCGCTCGGCGACAATGCCTTGAGGAAGGCTTGAGTGCCTTCATCCTTGTTGTGCAGCGGCGTATCGATGATCCCCGGCGCAACGGCATTGACCTTGACGTTGAACGGCGCCAGTTCCAGAGCCAGGCCGCGGGTGGCGTGATTCAAACCGCCTTTGATCAGCACGGGCAGCAGCGCCGGGACGTTGATGTTGGGCTGCATGGCGATGCTCGCGGTGATGGTCACAATGTGCCCGCTGCCGTTGGCGGACATATGGGTGGCGGCCGCCTGGGAAGGGTAGAAAAAGCCCATCAGGTTGGTGCCGACAATGGCGTTGACGTTCGCCTCGGTGTAGTCACCGATGGCCTTTGGAATGAAGATGCCAGCGTTATTGATCAGGATGTCGACCTTGCCAAAAGTGGCGATGGCTCGTTCGAAGAGGGCTTTGGCGGTGTCCGGCTGGGCGATGTCGCCGGCAGCCAGCAAGAAGTTTTCGGGATTACCGAGCTTGGCAGCGGCTGTTTCAAGACGATCCAGGGTGCGAGCATTGCCCACGACGTTGTAGCCGCGCTTCAGGTACGCCTCGGCAATGGCGAAACCCAGGCCGCTGGAAGCGCCAGTGACAATAACGGTTTGAATGGTGTTCATGGTGAAGGCCTCTGGATGAGTGGACTGTTGTCCGGTGAAGCCACTTTACTTTTGCGCTTGGGTAAGATAAATCGCCTACTGAACAATTGAATTGATACGTGATGTAATTAATAGAGGCTGACATGCCGCGACATTTTGATGATGTGCAGCTGGGCAGTATTGAGCTGTTCTGTCTGGCCGTTGAGCACGAAAGTTTTACCGCTGCGGCCAACGCAGCGGGCGTTACCCCGGCGGCGGTCAGCAGATCGGTTTCGCGGCTGGAGGAGCGTCTGGCCGTTCGTTTGTTCGTACGAACCACCAGGCAGATAAGCCTGACGGATGGCGGGCGCCTTTATTACGCACAGTGTCGCCAGGCGCTGACCCAACTGGTGGACGCCGAGCGTGAGGTCACCGGCCAGCAACAGGCGCCTTCAGGCGAAATCCGGATCAGCGCGCCCACGCCTTACGCACATTTTCGGCTGCTGCCGAGGCTCGCTGAGTTTCGTCGTCTATACCCGCTGGTGCAGGTTGTAGTACACGTCAGCAATCGCAATATCGACTTCGCCGAAGGCGGTTATGACTTGGCGGTTCGCGGTCGCGCTCCAGACGATTCCGGGCTGATTGCCCGCACGCTGGAGAACGCCGAGCTGGTAGTGGTCGCTTCGCCCGGGTACCTGAAGGCATATGGCGTCCCTGAATCGCTGGCGGATCTAAAAGCACATGACTGCATCCAGTTCGAACTGCCCAGTAGCGGCCGAAATGTGCCTTGGGTGTTCATGGACAAGGGCAATGCAATCAACGTGCAGACGTCCGGCAATACAACTTGCCTGGAGGACTATCTGGCCAGCGTGACCATGGCCAGGCATGGGGCAGGGATCGTGCAGACTTATCGTTTCACTGTGCAGGAAGACATCGAGCGCGGCGCGCTGGTTGAAGTCCTTAGCGGACTGGCTGGCGCGACCCGGCCGTTCATGTTGCTGTATCCACACGTCAAGCATGTACCCCTGCGCGTCAGAACGCTGATCGACTTTCTTATGGCGCAGGTGGCTTAGTGACCTCCGGTTTTCAGCAACGGCCCGCGGCATAGTTTTTCTTTGTCGGTGGCACAGATCTTCTGATTTGGCCGGCGTCCGGTTTTTGGTGATAGTCAGTGCAACCGGGTAAGCGCCAGCTCCCGGACTCTGTAATCAACTTGACCAGGCACCTGCGTGCCGTCCGGGAATGAGTAATGACCAGCTCGATAGATGAATCCGCACCGAGTTTTCAGTTTTCACGCCGTCAGACATTGGCCGCCGCTGCTGTGGGAGCCGCCGCGCTTGTGGCGTCGCAAATAAGCCAGGCGGCAAGCTCGAACAACGCGAAGGCTGCGCCCGGAACAACCGCAAGCCGCGCCGCCCATGAGGTTGTTTACAAAACCCAGAGAGTCGGTGACGTCGAAGTGTTTTATCGGGAAGCAGGCCCGGCGAATGCGCCGGTGATCTTGCTGCTGCACGGTTTCCCGACCGCAAGCCATATGTTCCGCAATCTGATCCCGCTATTGGCGGACAGCTACCGCCTTATCGCTCCCGACTTGCCAGGATTTGGCAATACCCGGTCGCCCGCGCGCGGTGCATTTGCCTACACCTTCGATAACCTCGCGAAAGTCATTGGCGGTTTTGTCGATGCCTTGATGCTCAAGCGCTACTCAATTTATGCATTTGACTACGGTGCGCCGACGGGCTTTCGTCTGGCGATGGCGCATCCGGAGCGGGTAACTGCGATCATCAGTCAGAACGGTAACGCCTACAATGAAGGATTGAGCGATCAATGGGGGGCCTGGCAAGACTACTGGCGCAATCCGTCCGCGCAGACCCGCGAAGCATGCCGGGCATCATTGAGCGCCGATGCGATCATCAACTTTCAGTACCTGCACGGTGCCGATCACAGTTTGGTCGCACCGGACGGTTACACGCTGGATATTGCCTATATGGCGCGGCCCGATGCGGAAGAAAAACAGCTGGATCTGATCCTGGATTACCGAACCAATGTCGCTCTGTATCCGGTCTTTCAAGAGTATTTTCGTACCCACCAACCACCGTTGCTGGCCGTCTGGGGCGAGAATGACCCGGCCTTCATACCGCCAGGCGCAAATGCTTACCGCCGCGATCTGCCTTCGGCTGAGGTGCATTTCCTGGATACCGGGCATTTCGCCCTTGAGACCCATTCCAGCCAAGTCGCTGATTTGATGCGCGAGTTCCTCGATCGAAAGGTCTCCAGAACCTGAGCAAAACAGCTTTTGATTTACGTTGCCCGCCCGCAATCCAGCTGAGACTATGATTTTCAATTTCCCGACATCTGCCAGCGAGCCTTATGCGAGCGCCTAATCATCTCAATGCCCTTCGAGCGTTCGAGTCAGCCGCCCGACACTTGAGTTATGTGCGGGCTGCTGAAGAGCTGAATGTCAGTCCGGCAGCCATCGGCCAGCTGGTTCGAGGGTTGGAGGACGCACACGGTGTCGTGCTCTTTCATCGGTCGCGCGGTGGTCCTGCGCGGCTGGTGTTGACCGATCAGGCACTCGCAGCGCTGCCGGATCTTCAGACCGGTTTTGATTTCCTTTCCTCCGCCGTTGCCCGTTTGAAAACCGAAGTGGGCGCAACGATCACCGTCACGGTGCCGCCTGCGTTTGCTGATAAATGGCTGCTGGCGCGCGTCGAGGGCTTTCGCGCCCTGCATCCGGGTTACGAGCTGCGCCTTGATACCAACGGCAGGCTGGCCGATTTCAACGCCGAAAGGATTGATCTCGGTATCCGTTTTGGTAGCGGGCATTGGCCCGGCCTCAGCGCGACGCAGATGATGGCTGACGAATTTTTCCCGGTGTGCAGTCCGACACTGCCCACCGCTGAGCATCCGCTGAAAAGCGTGGATGATCTGAAGCATTTTCCGTTGATCCACGACGTGTCGATGCGCTATTCGACGGTTTTCCCAATCTGGCGAACCTGGCTGCAGCGGGCAGGGTACGAGTTTGCTGACGTTGAACGAGGGCTGCAGATCAATGATTCCGCCGCTGTCATGCAGGCTGCGATTTCCGGGAGTGGTGTCGCTTTGGGCCGCAGTAGTCTGGTCCGAAGCGATATCGAAGCGGGGAGATTGATTCGTCCTTTTGGTGAGGCGCAAAGCTGCGACTTTGCGTACTACATTGTGCAAAGGGAAGGGGTAGAGGCATCGCCTGCTGCTGAGGCTTTCAAGCAGTGGCTCATTGAGCAGGTCTTGCAGGACTGATGGAGCTGCCAGCTCGTTGATTTGACTAAACGAGCGGCAGTAACTCCATCAGTGCTCAAGCAGACCAGGCGGAACGGCGAATGACCTCACAAAAATTACCCGGCGCGAACGACGGATCCTTGTCCGCGAGAACATTGGCTTTTACGTTGCCAAAGGTGGTTTGCGGCTTGTCTTTGATCCCGTCATAGAACGCTTGAATGATGTCTTCCTTGAACTGCGCGCTGCGTGGGTAAGCCTTCACCACGGCTTCGCGCTCAGCGTCGCTGTACAGCGGATAAGTCAGGCCGAGCACATCCATTTCCACCCCTGCTGTGACTAATGCGATCACCGGATGCATATGCTCGGGAATGCCCGGCGTGGTATGCAGCGCGATGGCTGTCCAGACCGTGTCGATATCCTGCTGGCTGAGCTGGTAGCCCTTGAGAAAATCGCGCGCCGCGTTGGCGCCGTCCACCTCAAAACGTTCGCATGCACTGCTGCATTTATGGGTCAGGCCCATATCGTGGAACATGCAGCCGGCGTAGAGCAATTCTGAGTCGAAGCTCAGCCCGCGCTTCCGACCTGCCAAGGCCGCAAAGTAATAAACGCGGCTGGAGTGATTGAAGAGCAGCTCGGACTCGGTATCGCGTACCAGTTCGGTAATCTGACGCGCCATTGCGCTGTCGGGAATCTTGATGTCGCCAATATTCGATGTCATGGGGTTTCTCCTGCGGTGTGGTTTGTGATCTCAGTATCGAGCGCTGGCGCTATGGCTTCAAATGGCGGTAACATTCAAATCCTGCCATATCGTGCAGTTGACAGACGCGGAGCCCTGCATGTCGAAAACGCGCACCATCGCCATCCTCGCGGTGCCCGGCGTTCAATTGCTGGACGTCTCGGGGCCGTTGGATGTATTTGCCGAAGCCAACGCGCAGAGCGGTCGTGAATACTACCGACTGCAAATCTGGGCGCTGGAGGCAGGGCCTGTGCGCAGTTCATCCGGCGCCCGTTTATTGCCTGATCATGTGGCGGGAAATGAGCAGCTTGAGGTCGACACGTTGCTGGTGGCTGGCGCGCCGAATGCTCCGTATCTGATCCTTAAACCGAGCATTGTTCGCTGGCTTCAGGACTCGGCGCTCAGCGCCCGCCGCTACGGTTCGGTATGCACTGGCGCCTTTGTGTTGGCGGCGGCAGGCTTGCTGGAAGGCAAGCACGTCACGACCCACTGGATGCGCTCGGCATTGTTGGCCGAGCGCTATCCCGATATCTGCGTGGAAGAAGATGCCCTGCATGTCCACGACGGCAAGGTGCATACCGCTGCGGGTGTTACAGCGGGGCTGGATATGGCGCTGGCGCTGGTCGAAGATGATTTGGGTCGTGACATTGCCAAGCAGGTCGCCAGTCAGTTAGTCATGTATTTCAAACGTCCCGGCGGGCAATTGCAGTTCAGTCGGCGCGGCGAATCGTTGCCCACCGGGCGCGCCATGCTGCAAGAGCTGCAACGCTGGATCGCGGCCAATCCTGCTGACGATCACAGCATTTCCCGCCTGGCGGAACGGGTGAACCTCAGCCCACGGCATTTCGCTCGTTTGTTTCACGCGGAGGTGGGCATTACGCCAGCGGCCTGGGTCGAACAGGCGCGGGTCGCTGCTGCCAGAAAGCAGCTGGAGAGCGGGGTGGATGTACCCAAGCAAGTGGCGGCGCAGTGCGGATTCGCCAACGCCGATACCTTGCGGCGCACCTTTACCCGACACGTTGGCGTGACCCCTAGCGAATATCGCAAGCGCTTCGTCAGGGCGCTGTGACGGGATTGATCTGGTTGTCATAGGCCGCGCGTGCGCTGCGAAAACCTTCCGCGTTTTCCACCACCCAGGTCCACATGGGGATCATGTGCACCAGCAGACCCATGCCCAGCGCCGATAACTCGTATTCAACGCGTGGCGGCACTTCGTGGTGATCGTGACGCAGCACCAGACCGTCGCGTTCCAGTTGGCGCAGCGTGCGGGTGAGCATCCTCTGCGTCACGCCGTGCATGCGCCGCCCGATTTCTGCGTGGCGCAGTTTGCCAGCCACACCCAGGGTATGAACAACACCCAGTGACCAGCGATTGCCTGCGTGAGTCAGCACATCGCGTTTCAGCCCGTCATCATCTGCGCTCAAGGCGTCACAGGCGGCTTGAGAGCGTCTTAATACTTCTGCGTTGTCCAATTGCCCTCCCGGTATCACTGGTGTGCCTTCTTATGAGCCGTCTTCAAGTGTGCCAGCATCACGCAGTGCCATCGGTGGTGCAAACAAATAACGGGAGATGATGATGCAAGATGCCACACGCACTACAGAGCGCGGGATCCTCGTCCTCGGCGCGGGTGAATTGGGTATGGCCGTGCTACGTCAGTTGTCCAGATTGGCGGCGTTGTCGGGCGAGACGCGGGTCGCGGTCCTGCTGCGTCCTTCGACGCTGAAGTCCAGCGCGCCAGACAAGCAAAAGGAGATTGAGGAACTGCGCTCGCTGGGTATCGAATTGCTGCCGGGCGACCTGGTGTCAGGCACGATTGCCGAACTCAGCGCGTTGTTCAGCGGCTTCGACACCGTGGTCAGCTGCATAGGATTTGCTGCTGGCAAGGGAACACAAATCAAGCTGGTGCGTGCGGTAATCGAGGCTGGTGTTCCGCGTTATGTGCCTTGGCAGTTTGGTGTGGACTATGACGTCATTGGCAGAGGCAGCGCCCAGGACCTGTTCGATGAGCAGCTGGATGTGCGGGACATCTTGCGGGGCCAGGATCAAACCGAGTGGCTGATCATTTCCACCGGGATGTTCACCAGCTTCCTGTTCGAGCCGGTGTTCGGCGTGGTGGATCTCGCTGAAAACACGGTACACGCCCTCGGCAGTTGGGACACCGCCGTCACGGTGACCACGCCTGAAGACATTGGCTTGCTCACGGCTGAAATCCTGTTCGCAACCCCTCGATTCGCCAACCAGGTGATTTACACCGCAGGCGACACGCTGACCTACGCGGAGCTGGCGGACAAAATCGACAAGGTGCTCAATCGCAAGGTGCAGCGGGTCCAATGGCCGGTCGCGAAACTGGACGCGGATCTGGCACTTGAACCTGACGATGCAATAAGAAAATATCGGGCAGTGTTTGCGCAAGGGAAGGGGGTCGCCTGGGAGCAAAGCTGCACGTTCAATGCTCAACGCGGCATTGAAGTCATGGATGTGGAGCATTGGATGCGTTTGAACCTCAGATGAGGTAGCCCCATAAAAAAGCCGCTCTCGATGACTAGAGCGGCCTGGTGTCCGGGCTGGAGATTACCAGCGGCCGTCGCCCCGGTTATGGTCGAAGCCGCGATCACGGCCCCGGTCACGATCATGACCATAGTCATAGCCACCGTTGTAATAGCCGCGAGGTGGTCGTGGGTCGAACCGGCGATATTCGACGCGGGTGGCCACCGGTACGTAGGCCACTGGCTGGTACTGCGGCTGGTACTGCGGTTGATAACGGGGCTGTGGTTGGTAGCCCTGGTATTGCGGGCGATAGTTATCGCGGCTTGAACCGCTGATCACCGTGGCCAGTATGGCGCCCACCGCAGCCCCGGCAATGACTGGCACGATCACGTCGCGACCATTGGCGGATGCCGTACCAGCGGCAACCAGGCAACCGGACAGGATCAAGACTTTGGTTATCTTCGAAAACATGGTGTCTCCTCAGGCGGCATGTGTGGGTTCGCCATAGATGTATGAAACACCCATTCCGTGTAAACGGAGGTCTGGATTCAGTAAAGGTTGCGTAAAGCGTTGCAAGGGCAGATGGACACAGTTGCCCGCGCAACTGCCTTTCACCGCTCGTCGTCCAGACAACAAATAATCTTTGACATCAGCAGGACGTTAATTGAATATCATCATATCGCGTGCGATTCAATCGAAAGCGATATCACTCAACCAAAACCCTACTGCCTGGAGCTTCAGCCATGGATACCGAAAGCAACCACACCACTTATCGCGTTTTCCATGGCAGCAACGACAACAACTGGATCACCTCGCCAGCTGAATGATAAATCCTGGCTCTGCGCCACCAAATATCACGCATGCGATGAAATCGTATGCAATTACAAATACTCAGGAAATCCCCATGAGCAAGATCGATAAAGTACTGGTCACCGGCAAA
Organism: Pseudomonas sp. DSP3-2-3; assembly: GCF_049898225.1. NCBI lineage: Bacteria > Pseudomonadati > Pseudomonadota > Gammaproteobacteria > Pseudomonadales > Pseudomonadaceae > Pseudomonas > Pseudomonas sp. DSP3-2-3. Next base: position 144,924 of record NZ_JAFCXH010000011.1, read on the forward strand.
ACCCACACCACACACAACAGCGCGGGCAGGACATCGCGCGGGCATAACGGCAACGTCGATATCGAGCTTTCATCGCCCGGCAACGCCACTCCGGCACACGTGCTGACTGGCGTTCAGCCGCACCCGAAAGCCGAGCAATTGTTCGCGGGCGCCTGGTCGGCTTGCTACATCGCAGCAGTGGGGCTGGCTGCCCAACAGATGAAAGTGACACTGCCGGCCGATACCGCCGTCGACATCGAAGTGGATCTGGGCCAGACCGGTGCGGATTACTTCCTCCAGGCCCGGCTCACCCTGCGCGTGCCGGGTCTGGCTGAGGGTGTCGCGACCGAATTGGCGCATAACGCCGATGCAATCTGCCCGTACTCCAAAGCAACACGCGGCAACATTGATGTCGCTATCAACGTGCTCACCGAGTAATGCATTGTCTGGCCGGCTCGTCAGGGTGATTCCTGGCGGGCCGGTCGCTGACCTGCAAAGACCAGAGGCACCTGGTATTGATTGCAAAAGGGTAGGGTTCTTCCGATACCATCGCATACGACGTATAGTGCATTTTTGCAACCCATTCGTCCTGGCTATCGAGAACGCTCATGAAGTCCACCGAAAAGACAAACGCCCTCGACCTGAAGCTTGCCGATTTTCTGTGTTTTGCGGTCTATTCCTCCAATCTCGCCTTCGGCAAGGCGTACAAGCCTATGCTGGAACGGCTCGGACTGACCTATACGCAATACATCACCCTCGTTGCGTTGTGGGAGGAAGACAACCAGACCGTTGGCAGCCTTGGTGAAAAGCTGTTCCTCGAATCCAATACTCTCACTCCGATCCTCAAGAAGCTGGAAGCAATGGGCTATCTGCTGCGCCAGCGCAACCCGGAAGACGAACGTCAGGTGCGCATCAGCCTGACAAAAGAGGGTCGCGAACTGCGTGAAGGCCTCACAGAAGAAGGCTTCCCGCAAACCGGTCTGGATCCCGACGACTTCGTACAGATGCACAAGGCAATCGTGAAATTACGCGGTGATCTCATCCGCTTTACCAAAGACAGGGAGTAAGTGGCGCCGGGTAAAAATTGTGAGTTGCTCTGGATTACCAAGGCACTCAGCCAGTTTTCGGGAAAGCCTCACAGCATCTTGACCGGACGCCTGGCCACCGCGGTGTGCTGACCGCGGCGAATCAGGGCAATGCGTACACCTTGAAAAGTTTTTTCAATATGCCGTCAGCTCCCCCGAGATATTTGTCGTAGGCCCGTTCTATGGCCCCCGAGCGGTAGGCTTCACTCAACGCGGTATCCACCAGCAGGCGGAAGTCTTCGTCGTTGCGCTCCACCATCATTGCCACCGGCAGGTACTCGAAAATCCGATCCAAAAGTATCAGTTTACTGGCCTCGCCTTGCTTGGCCAGTTCGCTCCTCAACAGCATCCGCTCGGAGAAAAAGGCGTCGGCCTTGCCATCGACCACCAGCCTGGTTCCCTCATCATTGTCGGTGACGGTCACCAGCGAGGCCACTACGCCCAGCAGGCGCATCTGCTGGCGAATCCACTCTTCGGTCACTCCGCCTTCAACGGTCGCGTAGGTTTGATTGGCCAGGCCGCGGTTGACTGTGGCGCGCCAGGTCGGGCCGTCGTGGACGACCTGACCGTTAAGTGCATTGAGCAAGGGCTCGCCGGCATCGTTGCGCACCACTACCGACAGCCCTGCGGTGTAGACGGGTATGGAATAACTGACCCACTTGCGCCGCTCAAGGGTGGGCGGTGTGGGTGTGCAGAGAATGTCGACCTTGCCCGAGCTCACAGCATTGACCTCGGCGGCAACCGTTACCGATTGGTAGCGCACCTGCAGGTCGGGCAGGCCTAATTCGCTCTTGAGTTTGTCAGCGACCATCAAGCACAGGTCGATGGCATATCCACGGGCCTGGTCGCCGTCGACCACGCTGAAGGGAGCCAGATCCGGTCGAAAACCCAAGGTCAGAGTGTGGCTGCTGCGCACGCGTTCAAGGGTGTTGGCACTGGTCAGCAGCGACAGCGTTGAAAGCGCAAGCGCGACCAGCAAGCGAGTGATCCTGGAAGATGGCAGGTTCATATCCGACTCCCTATAGGCAGATGTTTGTGTAGCCCTGGCCGTCTGGCCTAAGGGTTTGCGGCGGGGGTATCAGCATCTGGCGACGCGTCGACAAAGCGCTTGGCGAGGAAACCGTAAAGCAGGTAGCCGATCGCCAGGACCAAGGTTCCGCCCAGTACCGCGTCCTTGCCGCATGCATACAGGGCATACAAGGAGTACGTCACTGCAATCAGCAATACCACCACATTGCGCGAGTAGACTCCCCGGGACACCCCGGCCTTGTGCATGATCACCAGCAGGCCAGTAAGCGCGGTGATGTAGGGGAGGAGATTGGTCACCGCTGCCAGACTTACCAGCTTGCTGAATTGGGCGGCGGCGTCGGGCGATATGGTCGACAGCGCGAGGAGGGTTTGCATCACGCCGCAGACGAGCATCCCGACGACGGGCGCACCTGCCGAGTTCAGCTTGCTGAACAGTTTGAGGAACAGGTTCTGGTCCGCCGTCATCTTCGCTGTTTGTGCGAGGGTAAACTGCCATCCCAGCAGCGAGCCGATACAGGCCATGACCGCCAGCGCCATGACAATGTTGCCTACGAGGGGGCTGAATATCCTGGCGTAGACCAGCGCGAACGGAGCAGAAGAATTCGCCAGCTCCTGGTTCGGGATGATGCCCTGAATGACGGTCGTCGACAGCACGTAAACCACCGCTGCACCAAGGGTCCCGAACAGGCATGCCAACGGAACGTTGCGCTTGGGGTCTTCGACCGCATCAGAGGCCTGGGCGGCTGACTCCATGCCCAGGAAAGCCCATAAGGTCAGCGGTATGGCTTTGCTGATGGCCTCCGCGATCGGCAGGTCGTTGGGGTTCCACGCGGCGCTCAGCACATCGGGCTTGAACCAGAACCAGCCAACAATGCTCAGGCCTGCAACCGGAATGATCACACCCCAGACAGTGAAGGCGCCGATTTTTCCGGTGATGCTGGGGCCACCGAAATTGGCGAACGTGGTGAGCCAGATCAAGGCAATTGTGCCGATGCACAAGGGGATGGCGCCCGTCCCCAGCCATGGCACGAACGCGGTCATGTAGCCTACAGCAGAGATGGCAACGGCGACGTTGGCGATGGCAAGCGACAGAAAATACAGGTACGAACAGAGGAAGAAGCCGGACTTTGCATGCGCCTCTTCAGTGTAGGCAGACAGGCCGCCGGAGCGAGGGCAGAACACCCCACACTGCGCGAAGCAGTAGGCGATGGCCATAGAGCCTATGGCGGTGAAAATCCACGACAGCAACGAGACCGCCCCTAATTGCGCCATGTTGGTGGGCAACATAATGATGCCCGAACCCATCATGTTGACGGTCACCAGCGTCGTCAGTCCTGTCAGGCTCATTTTCTTGCTTGAATCAGCCATCGCAAGCTCCTTGCCGTGTTCAAAGTGTTGAACTTGGCCCGACCCTTAAGCGCAAGCGGCCGAGCAGGATTAGTGCTTACTGCCTGACTACATAGATCTTGTAGGTTGACTGTCCCTGGCTGTCACATTCGATCTCGACGCCATGGTTGTCATGTTCGAAACCGGGAAAGTGACCATCGAAGGTTTCCATTGCCAGCAGGTAGTCGACAATCGCCTTCTTATCGGCGCTGACCTTCTCACCAGGCATGATTAGAGGAATTCCTGGGGGGTAGGGGACGATCTGCACGGCCACGGTGCGTTCGATCATGTCCCGCACAGCAATCTGTTCGATTTCATGTCTGACTAGCCTGGCGTAGGTATCCCTGGGTGAAAACACCGGGTCGGGTAACAGGGTGTAGGCGGCGTCCATGTTCTTCAGCATTTGGGTAGCAAGCATGTCCTGATGCATCTCGCTGGCCAGGTCCCTGAGACCCATCTGCGCGTAGCGTTCGCCATGGCTGGCGACCAGATGCGGCATCACCTGATCCAGTGCGGAATTTTCGTCGTAGTGTTTTTTGAAATCCATCAGGCCGGCGACCAGCGAGCCCCACTTGCCCTTGGTCACCCCCAGACTGAACAACACCAGAATGGAATAGGGCTCGGTTTTCTCCACCACAATGCCGCGGCTGGAGAGGAAAGACGACACAAGCGGCGCCGGAATGCCATCGTTCTCCATAATGCCTTCCAGCGTTTGTCCCGGGGTGAGCACCATGACCTTGATCGGGTCGAGCATGCAGTAGTCACTTCCAAGATCGCCAAACCCGTGCCACGTCGCCTCGGGCTTGAGGACCCAGGCGGCGCCTTGACGCAATACTTGCGGATCAACATCAACGAATGGCACCCCGTCGACCTCGTCCGGTTGCCACACGGCGAACCACCAATCCTTGGGATCGCGCTGCTGAATGTCCTTGCTCAGACGCACCATGGCTTGACGAAACGCGATTGCTTCGGCGATTGATTCATCAGTGAGGTAACCCCCAGCGTCGTTCATCATTTTCGCCGAGACATCGGTCGAGGCGATGATGCTGTACTGCGGCGACGTCGAGGTGTGCATCATGAAGGCTTCATTGAACAATGCGGGTTTGACCGGAATCTTCCCGGACCGGACATGGATCATTGAAGCTTGCGAAAGCGCGGCCAATAACTTGTGGGTGGAGTGGGTGACTGTCACCGTGGCGTCGTCGGCATGCCGTTCTCCACGGTGCATGCCGTACCTGCCTTCGTACAGCGGATTGAAGCGCGCATAGGCGTACCAGGCTTCGTCGTAATGAATGCGGTCGACACTTTTGCTCAGTTCTCGAGTGGTGGTCTGGACGTTGTAGCAAAGGCCGTCATAAGTCGAATTGGTAAGCACCGCCAGCACCGGTCTGGCTGACTTATCGATCGCCAGCGGACTTTCAGCGAGCTTTTGTTTGACCGTGGCCGGGGTCAACTCCGTACCCGGCACCGGGCCTATCAGACCCCGGGCATTGCGCCGGGGACGCAGATAGAGCGGCACTGCGCCCGACATGTTCAAGGCATAATTCAATGACTTGTGGCAGTTGCGGTCGACCAGCACGGCATCGCCGTCAGTGACTGCTGAGTGCAGGACTATCTCGTTGCTCGCGGAGCTTCCGCCTACGGAAAAGAAGGTGAAATCCGCACCAAACACCCGCGCGGCGTATTTTTCCGCTTCATGTATCGGTCCGGAATGGTCATTCAACGAGCCCAGTTCGCCGACTGAAACACTCAGGTCCGAGCGCAGCATCTGCTCGCCGTAAAAGTCGACAAATGTGCGGCCCACAGCAGTTTTCATAAACGCCGTACCACCCGTGTGCCCCGGGGTATGCCACGAGTATTCATGGGTGCCGGCAAAGTTCACCAACGCCCCGAAAAACGGTGGCAGGATGGTGTCAAGGTAGCGGCGGGCGGCGGCTTCAATGCGTCCTGCGATGAACTGCGGACTGTCTTCGGGCTGCCAGATGAAACCGTCGATGGTCTCCACGAAGGCCAGTGGCACCTGACCCTGATGCGCTTGCGTCATTCCCAGGATGATCGGCATCTGTGCGGTACGCCGACGGATCAGCTGGATCAGCTGCAGCGCTTTGTCCTGGTCGTTATCGCACAGGCCCCAGCCGAGAATTGTGCAGCAGTAGGCGGAGTTGGCACTGAACGCGATTTCAGCCTCGTCCAGCGACCCGACCATCTCGACCTTGAGCTCATGCTCATCAAGGATGGCAGCGATTGCCTGGACGCTGCGCATAGTGACGGTGTTCTTATGCTCTTGGGTGTTGGCGACGATCAGCACGGGGAAGCGTTGGGCCAAATCAAGAGGCAGTCTGGTTTGCGTGGAGCTCATGGGTTTCTCCTTGAGCATGCTCAGGACGCAGCCTCAGGCAGTAACTACGTAACCATGGGTGCGGATTCGATCGCCTTCAGGTTTCAGGTAAACACCCTGCAATTCAGGGGTGAAGCCGGGTAGGCAGTTGATGCCTTCTTCGAGGGCCAGAAAGTACTTGAGCACCGCGCCGCCCCATACTTCCCCAGGCACTACGCACAGCACGCCGGGTGGGTAGGGCAGCGCACCTTCGGCAGCGATGCGCCCCTCAGCCTCGGCCAGCGGCACCAGCTCAACATTGCCGCGGATGTACTCGGTCTGTGCGGCCTGGGGCTTCATGGCCTGCTTCGGAAAATGTTCCTTGCGGAAAAGATCTTTCTGCAACTGCTGCACATTGTGGCTGCGGTACAGGTCATGCATTTCCTGGCAGAGCCTGCGAATCGTGTAACCGCGATAGCGCTGCTCATGCTGGGCGTATATCCCCGGCAAAACGCGGCTCAGCGGCGCGTCGTCTTGAACGAAGCGCTCGAAGCGGGCTATCTGTGCGGCGAGGTGGGCCATTTTTGCCCAGTCTTCCGCCGGAGTGAGCAGGAACAGAATGGAATTCAGGTCGCATTTTTCCGGAACGATGCCGTTCTGACGCAGAAAGTTGGCGAGGATGCCGGCAGGAATACCGAAGTCGGTATAAGTGCCATCCACCGCATCAATACCCGGAGTGGTGAACAGCAGTTTGCAGGGGTCAATAAAATATTGTTTGTCTGCATAGCCAGGAAAGGCGTGCCAGCGATCCTTGGGATGAAACTCAAAAAACCGCAGGTCGCTGGCAATCGCTTCCGTTGCGTGATCCTGCCATGGGCGCCCGTCAATGAGGTCCGGCACGAACGGCCGGACCATGGTGCACGCCTCCATGATCAGCTTGCGTGCGTTGATACCAAACTTGACGCAGTCGTCCCATAACCGCCGACCGCTACGGCCTGAGTGGATACGCGCATTCACATCAAGCGAGGCAAACAGTGGGTAGAACGGGCTGGTAGAGGCCTGGGCCATGAACGCGTTGTTCAGCCTCGCGTGGTTGCAGTAGCGCGCCTGGCCCTTGATGTGGCGGTCCTTCTTGTGAATCTGCGAGGCTTGTGAGAACCCGGCCTGTTGTTTGTGCACCGATTGGGTGACAAAAATGCCTGGATCGTTTTCGCCGAGGTCAAGGAGCATGGGCGAGCAGTCTTTCATCATCGGGATGAACTGCTCGTAGCCCACCCAGGCGGAATCAAACAGGATGTAGTCACACAGTTTGCCGATACGCTCGACTACCTGACGGGCGTTGTAGACGGTACCGTCGTAGGTGCCAAGCTGGATGATCGCCAGCCGGAACGGCCTTGGTGCCTCGGACTTTTCTGGAGCAACTTCCTTGATCAGCTGACGGAGGTAGTCCTCTTCGAAGCAGTGAGCATCGATTCCACCGATAAACCCATAAGGGTTGCGCGCGGTCTCCAGATACACCGGCGTGGCCCCGGCCTGCAACAACGCACCTTGATAGTTTGACTTGTGATTGTTGCGGTCGAATAGAACCAGGTCGCCATGAGTGAGCAGCGCGTTGGCAACAACTTTGTTGGATGCCGAGGTGCCGTTGAGCACAAAGTAAGTCTTGTCCGCATTGAACACCTTCGCCGCCTGTTGTTGTGCGAGGAGTGCCGGACCCTCATGAATCAGCAAATCTCCGAGCTTGACGTCTGCATTGCACATGTCGGCCCGAAACAGGTTTTCGCCGAAGAATTCGAAGAACTCTCGACCCGCCGGGTGTTTGCGAAAGAACTGGCCACCCTGGTGACCTGGGCAGGCAAATGTAGCGTTGGCCGCCTCGGTATAGCGCTTCAGCGCGTCGAAGAATGGCGGCAGGAGACTCTCTTCATAGGCCTTCGCCGCCGTTTCCAACTGGTGGCCATAATATTCCGCATTATTACTGGCCAGGTCGAAGACGCCGCTGACCTGGAGAATGACATCCTGCAGCTGTTTGTATACATCCAGGGAACGATTGCCAGGGCCTTGGTTAGCCATCAGGAAGATAGGAATATCGAAGCCGGTATTCTTAATAGTCTCTATTGCGCCAGCTTTTAAATCATCTAACGAGAGCACGGCGACGGCAACGTCGGTTAGAGATGTATTTTCGAGAGAAACGACTTCACGGGTAGTATTGAAAGAAGCGCGAACTGCATCGCTCGCAGCAATCTTCAAGATAGTCATGTCCATGATCTCTTGGTTGTTGTTCACCTGACTGTCAGGCGCTTGTACTTGACTAGGTATAGATGTTTAAAGACCTTGGTCAACTAACTATTTGGTTATGTAAAAACATTTTTTATTGCGTTTTATTGTTAAAAAGTCAGGTTTTTTATCCTGACTATTTAAAAAATCTTTCAAATACAATAACTTAATCAGTTCACACGACTTCATTTTGTTGGGTAGGGAAAGCTTGATGTTTGCCCTTGTCCGCACATCGGCTAACTTAGGTGAGATGAGTAATTCTTTGAATTAAGTCTTTAATAATCGAGTGCGTAGCAGCGCAGATAATGAGAAGGACAAGAAACTAGAGAGTATGTTTTTCGAAACCACCTGCGCCAGGTGTTAATACGGTGAACAGTCTGGCCCCGCGCGGCGATGCTGTTTGTCGCATCTACTGCACACTGCCAACCATGGAGGCATGATCATGAACACATGCATAATCCCCAGCGTGGCGGCGGTATTGTCCGTACTCAGCATTTGTGCCGCCGCTGAAACCGTAGTGCCCATCAAAGGCCAGTCCCCCGAGACAGTCCAACTCGATACCAGTCAATGTCAGGCGTCGTCCGGCACTACGGGCAATGCCACGACTTCGCAGTCGGGCGGCCGCGTTCGCGGTGCTACGAAGGCGGCCGTAGCAGGTGCGGGTGTCGCACAAGTGCGGGGTAATCAACACGACAACGCTTATGATCGGGTCGATGACAGCGTCAAGCAGGAGTATCGACAAAGTAAAGCCAAGGATGCTGCCGTAGCCGGTGCGGTCGTAGGCGGGTCTCGACAGCGTCAGGATCGGCGAGACGCCAGGCACGCCACAGAGCAGGCGTCATCTGCTTACAGCACATGCATGCAGCAACGAGGGTATCAGGTCACCCCTTGATCCTGAGCCGGGTTCAGCCTCCGGTAACACCGCTGGCTGAATCAACGGCTAGTCTTGATCAACAGTAACCGCTTTCCAGCTTTCATCCGGATCGAAGCGTTTTATCGACTGCGCCCACGTGGCACCGGCGGGCCCAAGGTCTTTCTCAAACACTTGCCCCTCATGGCTGATCATAAAACTCATGACCCCGGTGTCGTTGTATTTGGCAGGCCAGGCGATCAGTGCAAAGCCGCGGATCATCTTGTCGCCGATCAGGTAGCTGTAAGCGCCACCTGGTGCGGAGGAACCCTGGCTGTGGAGGATGCGGAAGTGGTAGCCATGCCAGTCTTCGCCCGCGATGGTCTTGCCGAAGTCGGGGCCTAACGGGCTGATAGCACCGCTTTTATCGTCCGGCCAATAGAGTCCGTCATGCCTGCCCGGTGTGCTAAAGATTTTCTGCGCATACTCAAGAGCACCGTCACCATCCCGGTCCACTGATGCGTAGTCCATCTGCGCATCGTGATAGGCCAGCACCGATTGCACTGCGGCGAGTTCGTTGCTCCCGATTCGACGCGCTCTGATTTCTGCGCTCCCGGCTTTGATGTCGAAGCGCCAACCGTTTTCGGTTTTGATCATCGGTATCGGCAGTGTCCAGTGCTCACTGCCGACCGACAGCAGCGCCTGGTACTCGCTGGTTTTTTCGATGCGGTGCTCTTCGCGGTATTGCTGCAAAAACGCATCCACGTCTTTGCGCTGCACGCCCTGACGCGGAATGAAGCTGCGCCATTCTTCACCCAGCAACTCGGTCAGCCGTGCCTGATCAGCGCGCTCGGTGCCCAGCGCCTCCACAAACGCGTGAGCAGCCTGTTCCGGTGTTGGAAATGCCTGCTGCGCGGTGGCGACCCACGGCCAGGCCAAACCGACTGTAATCGTTACGAAATAAAGAAGGCGGCCCATGAGAGCGTTCACTCGAAACCGTTTTTTCACCGACGGCCCCCCCTTTGACGCATGGGTGGACCGGACGGCCTGGTTATCTGCGGACCGGCAGACCGCGCGGCACTGGGGCGCAGGGCCGATGCCTGACTGGCTCGGCCGCGACTGGCTTGGGCATTGCTCTGGGAAGGTGAGCGCGCGCCGGCGAATGCGTTGTTGCGCGCACCGCCAGGCGTTGCGGAGGGACGCTCTTGTCTGGCTGGGCGCCCTGGCGAGGACGCCTGGCCGCGCTCATTTGTCTGAGCCGTCGGTCGCCCGTTCTGCTGGTTGTCGCGAGGATTTCTGTCGCTATTCTGACCCCGGCCAGCCGGACCAGATCTGGCAGCACCTGCCGGTGACCGATTGCTGGCTGAGGGTTCGAATTGCGCGGCGCGTGCTCGATCACGGGCTTCGCGGTTGCTGGTGGCGGGTCGCTCGATCCCGGCCCGGTCCATGGAACCACGGGCTTTTTCTCGCGCCTGGGCTCGTTGAGCATTGTCCCCTCGGTAGGCCTGTCGCTCATTGGCGCCGTTGAGTTGGCGGCCGTACTGTTCGCGGCTTCTGGTGTCCCGATAGGGAACGCCATCGCGATGGGCAGCGTTATGTTGCCACTTGTTCTGGTTGTTGGTGATCCGGTTGCTGCTGTTGATGTTGTTGTAGCGATTGACGTCGATGTCTACATCGTTATTGCCCCAGTCGCAGTCACCCCACAACGAGCCGACGATCGCTACGCCGGTCCCGAATGCCAGGCCCGCCATGAGCGCTTGACCGGGGTAATAGGCCGGTGAAGGCGGATAGTATGCCGGCGGGGAGGCAGGGTACGGCCAGGTGCCATAGGTGGTGGTCGAGTTATAACTGGGGACGTACACCACCTGTGGATCGGCGGGCTGAATGATGATGGTCGAAGTACTGCTGGCGGGTAGAGGTGCTGCGGCAGCAGGCGCAGGGGCGGCCGCCGGCGTTGGCGCCGCCAGGGCCTGAACCGTCACGCTTTGGTATTGATTGCTTTCAAGGTTGCCCGCTGCTTGCGCTTTATGACGCAAGCGTTGCACGCCTGTCATCACATCGTCGGGTTGAGCGAGGAAGGCATCGCCCAGGCGCTGTACCCACACGGGATCTTGTCCTAACGTTGCCATGAGCTGCGGAAAAGCGACCAGCGCCTGCACGCTGGGGTCCCAAGGCTGGTTGGCCACTTGCTTGACCGCCTCATCGCCTTTCGCGTCCGGGTGAGCTTTTGACCAGGTCACCGCCTCTGCAACTTCTCCGGGGTAGGTCACAGCCATCAGTACCTGCGCCAGCAGTGGGTCTGGGTAAAGCGCAACGGGCGCCAACATCTGATCCAGCTGTTCCTGAGTGAACACGGCATCTTTGGTCGCTGTAGCGACTGGCGCGGAGTCAGCTGCATTTGCGGTCGCATCAACTGGTTGTGCCAGGCCGACCGAACCGCTGAACAACATTAAGGCAGACACCACGCAAAGTAGTGGAATGCGCATTGCCCCCCCTTCGCGATCAGGCAGGCGTGAGGTAAACGAATGAGTGGCGGGAAAGTAAGCGCCAGCTGTGCCATGCACAACGGCCACCTCGACGCCTCTCACTGAGAGTAGCAAACATTTTTTTTCTGCCAGTTCCAGGCGGCGGATTTTTGATTTTGGAGGTTTATCTTGTCAGCGCTTCCCGGCACTGCTTTCCGTTCGCTCTGGCGACAGGTTTGATTGAAGCTAGACTGATTCTGCACTCGCCAAACCACGACCCCGTGAGGTCTGATCATGACAAAGGATAAGAACAAGGGCTCTCGTAAACTCCCATCTGCCACAACCCGGAAGTTGCCGAGCAAGGATTATTATACCGAGCTGCGCCGACTGCACGTTGAGCTGGTCAACCTCCAGGAGTGGGTCAAGCGAGAGGGCATCAAGATTTGTGTCATCTTCGAAGGTCGCGACGGTGCGGGGAAGGGCGGGACGATAAAGGCACTCACTGAGCGGGTAAGTCCGCGTGTCTTTCGGGTGGTGGCGCTACCCGCGCCGACTGATCGCGAGAAGAGCCAGATGTACATGCAGCGCTACCTGCCACACCTGCCCGCAGCTGGCGAGGTAGTGATCTTCGATCGCAGTTGGTACAACCGCGCAGGGGTGGAGCGGGTGATGGGATTCTGTACTGAAAAGCAGGTAGACAAGTTCCTCAAGTCAGTACCTTTGCTGGAGCGTGCAATCGTCGAATCGGGCGTCATTCTGCTCAAATACTGGCTGGAGGTCAGCCAGGAGGAGCAAACACGTCGCCTCGAAGCGAGGATTGAAGACGGGCGCAAGATCTGGAAACTGTCCCCGATGGATTTAAAGTCGTACAGCCGCTGGTTCGACTACTCGCGCGCCCGTGACGACATGTTCAAGGCTACCGATACCGAGCATGGACCTTGGCTGGTAGCCAACTCAAACGACAAGCGTCGTGCCCGCCTCAACATCATCTCAGATCTGCTGAGCCGCATTCCCTACAAGACTGTTCCGCGCGAGAAGACCACGCTGCCCAAGCGGCAGAAGCCAGGCGACTATCGCAAAGCGGATTATCCATTCAGGCATATCCCGGAAATTTTCTGAGGGGAACCTGCGTGCAAACATTGGCGATCATGGAATGCGCCGCAACGTTGACACGCTTTATACCGGGCCGCGGGGCTGCAGATTGCTGTCGATGAGGGTTTGAACAACCTCCAGGACCCCGTTAATGGCGAACTGGACACCCATACAAACCAGTAAAAAACCCATCAATCGTGATATGGCATCTATACCCGATTCGCCCGTCACTTTCATGATGACGTCCGACATACTCAAACAAAGCCAAAGTACCAGCGAAGTTGCAAGGAAGATCAAAGGAGGCGCGGTCAGCAGCACCCACGCGGGGAAGGTGGTGTTGTGTTTGATGCTGGCCGATGCGCTGATGATCATCGCGATTGTCCCTGGGCCGGCGGTGCTGGGCATGGCTAACGGGATGAACGCAAAGCTGGTTCGTCGAACATCGCCATCATCCGCAGAAGATGGTCGAGGGGGCTGCGGAAATAACATTCGCGAACCGATGATCACGAGAATGCCACCGCCGGCAATGCGCAAGCCGGGTATGGATATATTGAAAACATCCATGACCAGTTCGCCGATGTAGTAGGTGAGCGTCATGATCGCAAAGACGTAGAACGCGGTTAAAAATGCCTGTTTCTTTTTTTCTTCTCGACTAAGACCTTGGGCGAGCGCCAGAAACAGCGCAACTGTAGTCGGGGGATTGATCAAGGGTAACAACGCCAGCAGGCCCAATACGATAGCGTCAAACAAAGCGCTCATGGAGACATCCTCCGACCTATCCGTTGATCTCAGGCAGTGGATGCTGGCTTGGCCAATGCAATGTCGGCTGCACCCAGACGCTTGAGAATGTCGAACAGCAAATCGCTCTTGGTCGTGCCGACGATGCGTGGGCTGCTCACGTAGCCAGTAACCGTCAAGGTGATGCCATCAGGCGTGAGTTTACTGAAGCGCACGAAAGGGGCTGGCCTGACGAGTATATGTTCGTGCTCGTTGTAAGCGTCGTACAGCAGGTTTTGTACTTGCTCAGGATCAATATCCAGCGGGAACAGCAGTTCGAGTGTCGCCACGCCCTGAGCACTGCCGCCCAAGGTCACGTTGCGCAGGTTTTGCGAAATGAGCTGCGAGTTGGGCACGATCACGATCGATCGATCGCTCAGTTGTATCTCGGTCGCTCTGACATTGATGCGGCGAATGTCACCTTCCACGCCGCTGATGCTGATCAGGTCGCCTACCTTGACGGGGCGTTCGGTCAGCAGGATCAGTCCCGATACGAAGTTTTTGACGATTTCCTGCAGCCCGAAACCGATACCGACGGACAGCGCACTGACGATCCATGCCAGGTTCGTCCACTCCACACCTAGCGAAGACAGGGCTATCAGGATGACCAGCGCATAACCAATGTTGGCGTACAGCGTACTCAGCGACGCCTGCATGCCTGGGTCCATATCGGTCTTGGGCAGAAACTCGTTGTCCAGCCACCGGCCAAGGGATCGAATCAAGTAGACGCCGATGAGCAGCGCCAAGGCTGCGTTCAGTAAATGACCCGGAATGATATTGAAGTTGCGCAGCCCGGCGCCCCCAAGAATGGTCAGGATATTGTGCATCAGCTGTCCCAACGTGGTGCCCAGGCCACCCACGAAGAGCGTGATCACTGCGAGCAGCAACAGTCCCGCGCGGCCGATGCCGGACACGATGATCGATATCTGTTCCAGCCGCGTGTCGCTGATACCCAGTACCTGTCCGAGCGACTTGCCGCTTGGGTTTTTGGGCGATAACAGGTACTCGCAACTGTCTCTGAACAGCTGCATCAGCAGGTAAAAACCCGAAAAGATAATCAGCACCCAGGCGACTTCGTAGGTGATGAATCTAGCCAGTGAAATGTAGCCGACCAGCATTGCCAGCAACGATACGAGCGTGGCAATTGCCGTGATGGTGTACACCAGACCGTACAAGGTGCTGCCAGCCGGCGCTGAATCCTTCACAGCAACCGCTACGCGTCGGACCTTTCCGATGCGCAATAACCCCGCTGCTGTAATGCTTGTTACGGCCAGCGCGATAATGCCTCGGGCGGTTATCACGGTCTGTCCACTGATACCGGCTGCATTGATGATTTGCATAAGTGTCATCAGCACCAACAGCGTGCTGGCAAGCTGTCTTGGAAAAGGCTGCAGAGCAAGTGCCAGCGGATTTGAGATCGACGGCAAGCGCCAGGAGGGATGCTCGGTGGATAGCAGCGCGCGGCTCAGTCCGGCGATGAGGACACAGATATACGCGGCTTTCTCGAAGCCATCGGAAAACGTCGCGAGCATGGGTGTCAATGGCTGGTGCCGGGTGCAGGCATGAAAGAGCAGTTGCAGAGCGCAGGCCGTGGTCAGAATGGTCGACAATACCGAGGCCAGGGCCAATGTGCTCCGGCGCAATCGTCCATCCGGCATATGGTGGATGCAGAACCAGGTCAGGACGCGCTCAGCGTAACGCCGACCCGGTGTCCAGATGAGCAGCGCCAGCGCCGCAAGAACAATCGTATAGAGGCGCTGTCCGGGCTGCCAGGCAATGGCCCCGGTGTCCGCCACTTGATCGATGAAAACCGTTAACTTCTGCAGATCGTCTGCAGACGGGTCAAACAATGGCGCCCAGAAGTCCGAACTGAGAATGCTGGGGGTTCTCAGCGTGAGTTCGTTTTCGAGGAGACTGCGTCGGATCACGGCTATCTGGGTGATCAAGTCGATAGCGTTTTCTTTCAGCGCCGCAAGCACGCCCAGGGTCGCGTCAACCTGGTTTTTCTGCGCGGTGAGGGAGGCGCGCTGCTCGGCGATATCGGTCATCTCCGGGGCAGTCTTTTCAACCGGCGCGGAGCCCATTACCCCAAGTTGCGCGCGTAATTGAGCCTGCTCGGGCAGCAATGCATTCGACAGCCGGTCGATGTCCAGAATGAACGCCTGGACCTGATCCTGCGGACCCTCCAACTGGTTATAACTGCTGGCCGATGAAATCTGCTGTTTGAGACTGTCCAGCCTGAGCTGTAACGCCTTGAGTTCGCCCTGCGAAACGGTAAGGTTTGATATGGCTGAGGGGCCGCGTGCGGCCTGGGGTGAATCAGCAGCCAAAAGGGTCCCCACGCTCGCTTCGACAAGTGTCAGGGCAATCGCGATCACGACCCGTAAAGCAATGCGCATGAACATGCCGGCGCAAAAATTATTCTAGGTGTTCAGGCTTGCCGGTATATTTGGCGCGTTTGGGGTCTCGGGACAGGTCGAGCAAGTAGCGCAGTTCGCGCGGAGCGTGGTGCTCCGGGCTTGGCAGATTGCGATTATGCATGTTGAACGCCATGTTGGTTCTCTCAACTTATCGGTTATCGATTATCCGCTTGGTCATGCATTCCGGGGCACCAACACAGCGCGAGTCAAGGCGTCAGGGTTAATAGGCGATCGGATCGCGGATGATCGGGCAGGTTATGCAGTGCCGCCGCCGCGTTCACGTCCGAGTTCGCTGGCACTGATGGTGTGCAGATACCTTGCTCAATAATTACGGTACAGCTTGATTTAACACGCTAGTTCGTTTTGAGTGAAACGACAAATTGCCCTGAGTAAGATTTAAATAACTATTCGGTTTGGACCGTTGTGTTAATAAGCCTCTTTAGCATATGTACCCTCACCGAGCTCGGGGTGTTGTTGAGATGAAGTTGTGTTACTTGATTTCGGCAATGGCCCCCTGCGTTTATTGGCTTGGCGCATCATTCGTTGTCAGTTTCTCCGCCTGTGCAACCCATCCGCCGCCAGTAGCCTTGTACAGATCAATCATTGAAGTGAAGACTGTGCCGCGGGTGCGTGTGTAATTTAACTCGGCATCAAACAGACTGCGTTCGGCATCCAGCACCTCGATGTAACTGGTGTACCCGTTGTCGTATCGCAAACGCGCGTAATAAGCATATGTGCGCAGCGCCTCGACCTGCCGTGCCTGAAACGCCATCTGTTCGCGAGATTTACTGGATGCGATCAGCGCATTTTCAACATCGCTGAAGGATGATTGAATCGCTTTCTGGTAAGTGAGCAGCGCCTGTTGCTGGAAGGCTTCTGCTTGTTGAACCTGCCCGGCGATGCCCCCGCCCGTGAAGATTGGCGCGCTCGCAGCGACGCCGTAGGACCAGGTGGCGGCGGGTCCGGTGAACAGGTTCGAGAGCTGATTGCTGACTGAGCCCAGCAGGCCCGTCAGGGAAATGGTCGGGAAATACTGGGCCTTGGCCGCCCCGATCTGGGCGTTTGCGGAAATCAGGTTCAACTCCGCCTGACGTAGATCGGGACGCCTGTGCAGCAAATCCGACGGTAAACCGGCGGGCACCGATGGCAGCGTCAGATCCGCCAAATCGCGACCCCGAAGGATGGGTCCCGGGTTGCGCCCGAGAAGTACGGCCAACGCGTTTTCCTGTTGCGCGACCAGAGGCTCAAGCTGGGCCACTGAAGCCAGGGTGCGCTGGTATTCGGATTGATTCTGTGCCAATTCCATTTCGGAGATGGTGCCGGCACCGAACCGCAGTTTGAATATATCAAAGGAGTCACCCCGCACCTTGGCGGTCGTGCGGGCGATCTCCAATTCGCGGTCCAGATCGCGCAACGTCACGTAACTTGAGGCCACCGATGACACCAGACTGAGTATGACGCTACGGCGTCCTTCTTCGGAGGCGAGTAGATCGGCGCGGGCGGATTCATTGAGGCGACGCAGACGGCCCCAGATGTCCAGCTCCCAGTTCACGCTGAGGATGGCTTGATAGTTGTTGAACACCGGGTCGATGGACGAGTCCAGTGGTACCGGGCCGTTGTTTCGGGGAGACCGGCTGCGCTGACCTTGCGCGCCGAGCCCTGCCTGAGGAAACAACAAAGAACGCGTTTCACCATAGCGGCCCTGAAATTCCTCTACCCGCGCAGCGGCAATCTTGATGTCTTTGTTCTCAAGCAACGCACTGCGGATCAACTCGTTAAGAACCGGGTCCTGGAACTGCTCCCACCACAGTGTATTGGATAGATTCCTGGCCTCGTGGTCGGCATAGCGGTAGGCAGCGGGGGTTTCAATATCCGGGGGCTGATAATCCGGGCCAACCATGCACCCGGCCAAGGCCAGACACAGCAACAGCGGGACCGAGGACTGATGCATGTTAATCCCCCTCATGCCGGCTTTGCGCTGCTCCGTCGGGCAACTGCGCCGAGGACATTGGCTGTTTTGGCTCGGCAGGCGTTTGAGCAGCGTCCTTTTCCCCGAACAACCGTTCTACCAGGTAGTAGAACAACGGAATGAAGAAAATCGCGATCACTGTGGCCGCCAGCATTCCGCCGATTACCCCGGTACCTATGGAATGACGGCTGTTCTCCGACGCACCCACTGCAATGGCCAGCGGTACGCAGCCCAGGATGAATGCCAGGGAGGTCATCACGATAGGGCGCAAGCGCTCTTTCGCCGCGACCATGGCGGCGTCGTAGGCGGACATGCCGTTTTCCCGGTTGAGGACCGCAAACTCGAAAATCAGGATGGCGTTCTTGGCGGCGAGAGCCACTAGCATAGTCAAGCCGATCTGGAAGTAGACGTCGTTGCTCAGGCCCCGGATCAGGACGGCGAGCAGGGCACCGAACAACGCGAAGGGCACCGCCAGCAGGACACCGACGGGAAGTGACCATTTTTCGTATTGGGCTGCGAGGATCAGGAACACCATCACCAGGCCGAAAATGAACACCTGGGAGGAGGCACCACCGCTCTTTTTCTCTTCGAACGCCTCGCCGCTCAAGGCCAGCGCATAGTCGTTAGTCATGATTTCTGCGCTGATCTCCTCCAGGGCAGCCAGCGCCTGACCGGAACTAAAGCCGGGGGCCGGATTAGCGGTGAGTTTGACTGCCGGGAAGTTATTGAAACGAGTGAGCAAGTCGGGGCCAGTGACGTATCGGGTAGTCAGCAGGGCCTTGAGCGGCACCATCTCAAGGTTCTTGTTGCGCACATAGATTTGTTGCAGATCCTCGGCCTTGAGCCGATAGGCCGGCTCGGCTTGCAGGATGACTTGCCACAGCCGGCTGAACTTGTTGAATTGAGACACGTACAGCGAGCCAAACATGGTCTGCATGGTGCTGTAGACATCTTCCACCGGTACCCCCAGGCTCTCGGCTTTTTCCCGGTCCACCTCGACCATCAGTTGACGGGAAAAGACGTTGAACGTGGAGGTAATGGCGCCCAGTTCGGGGCGCTCCTTGGCTTTTGCCACGAGATTGCTGACCACTTCTGCCAGTTGATCGATGCGCGCATCGCCCTTGCTCTGAATCCACACCTCCATCCCGCCGGTGGTGCCCAGGCCAGGAATCGACGGCGGATTGACGGGCAGAATGATGCCTTCCTGCACCGTTGAAAATGCATGGGCCGCCTTTTGAATAACCGCCGGGGCGCTTTGTTGCCTGATGGTGTCCGAATCCTTGTAGCGTCCTTCGAAGTCCTTGAAACCTACGAAAAACGCAGCGGCATTGTTCTTGTTCTGCCCATCGAGCAGGCTATAGCCGTTAACGATGGCCACACCTTCGACGGCGCCATCATTCATGAAGAAGTCACTGGCGACTTTCCCCACCTCGCCAGTGCGATCCAGGCTGGCAGCGTCTGGCATGATCACGGCGCCCAGCAGATAGCCCTGATCCTCCGGTGGCAGGAAGGCACTGGGTATGCGCTGTGCCATCAACACGAGCAGCACGATCATGCCGACAAACAGCAGCAGCGCCAGGACGAAGCGCTTGATCATGAACGCGACTGAGCGTGAGTAGCCTTCGGTAATGCGCTCGAAACTGCGTTCGAACCAACGGAAGAAAACATTCTTGTCGCCGTGCTGCGGTTTGAGCAGCAGAGCGGCCAGGGCTGGCGACAGGGTCAGGGCGACCAGGCCGGAGATCACCACGGATATGGCGATGGTAATGGCGAACTGTTTGTAAAGCTGGCCGGTGATCCCGCCCATGAACGCCACCGGAATGAACACGGCGCACAGCACCAGCACGATGGCCACGACCGGGCCAGCCACTTCGTCCATGGCGCGCTTGGCAGCGTCTTTGGGCGTCATCTGATGGACGTGCATGTTGCGTTCGACGTTCTCGATCACCACGATCGCATCGTCCACCACAATACCGATGGCCAATACCATGCCGAACAGCGTCAGCATGTTCACAGAAAACCCCAGGGCAGACATGCCGATAAAGGTGCCGACAATCGACACCGGCACAGCGATCACCGGGATCAGCGTGGCACGCAGACTCTGCAGGAATAGAAACACCACGATGACTACCAGCACCAAGGCTTCGAAGAACGTGTGGATCACCTCGGAAATCGACGCGCGGGTGAAGGCGGTGGTGTCCATGACAATCTTGTAGTCGATGCCCTCGGGAAACGTCGCCTTCATGTCCGCCAACGTCTTGGTGACTGCCGCGGAAACATCCAGGGCATTGGCGCCGGGTTGTTGATATACCGCGATCAGCGTGGCCGGCTTGCCTTGGTAGGTGCTGCGCAAGGAATAGTCTTTCTGTCCAAGTTCAGCACGCCCGACGTCCCTTAATCTGACGATGGCTGCCCCGTCATTGCTGGCACGCAGAATGATGTTTTCAAATTCCGCAGGTTCGGTCAGACGGCCCTTGGTGGTCACGGCAAATGACTGTTCCACAGGCGCGCCGGTTGGCGACTGGCCAACACGTCCCACAGCGAACTGCTGGTTCTGATTGGCCACTGCTTTCTGCACGTCGGCGGCGGTAATGCTCAACTGAGCCATGCGGTCGGGCTTGAGCCAGATGCGCATGGCATAATCCGGCGTGCCGAAAATGCTGGCCTGATTGGCGCCTGGAATGCGCTTGATCGCATCCAGGAGATAAAGGTTGGCGTAATTAGCCACGTAGGTACTGTCATAACGGTCGCCTGCGGAATACACGGCCAGCACCATCATGAATGCCGAGGATTTTTTCTGCACCTGGATGCCTTGGCTCTGCACTGCCGAGGGAAGTTGCGGCAGGGCCAGATTGACCCGGTTCTGCACATCCACTTGGGCCAGCGAAGGGTCGGTACCAATCTCGAAGAACACGTTAAGGGTCATGTTGCCAGTCGCGGAGCTCGACGAGTTCATGTAGATCATGTTGTCAGCGCCATTGACCTGCTGCTCGATTGGCGCTGCGACGTTATTGGCTACAACCTGCGCATCCGCACCTGGATAGGTCGCTGCCACTGTGATTTGCGGAGGCGTGATGTCCGGGTATTGAGCAACGGGCAATTGAAGCATGGCCACCGCGCCCGCCAAGGTGATGATGATAGAGATCACCGAGGCGAAGATCGGCCGCTCAATGCAGTAGTGGGAGATGCTCATGGCTTATTCCCGCTGGCTGCGCCCGACGAGCCAGCGTTAGCGGGTTGCGCGGGTGCCGCCGCCGCCGGATCGGCCCCAGGCACATCGACGATTCTGACCGCGCCTGCGGCGGTAACCCGCAGGGCGCCATCCACCACGATGCGTTCGCCGGCACGTAGACCCTTGGTGATAAACCAGTTATCACCCTGCCATTCGCCAACTTCTACAATGCGTTGCTGGGGTTTGCCCTCGCTATCGACGATCCAGACAAAATGGCTCTTGGCACCTTCCAGAACGGCCTTCTGCGGGACCAGAATGGCGTTTGGTCGAGTAGCACCTTTGGCCAGGGCACGCACAAACTGGCCGGGTCGGAGCAGGCCGTTTGGGTTGGCGAGCACCGCCCGGACCAGGAACGTCCCGGTCTGCTGGCTGAATGAAGGCGCCAGGAAATTCACCTTGCCTCTGTCGGGCGCTACGGTGCCGTCAGCCAGCACCACTTCGACGACAAAGTCGCTACGGGGTGGAAACTTGAGACGTCCTGCGGCGATGTCGTCGCGGTATTTGAGCGTTTCGTTTTCCGAGAGGCTGAAGTTGACGTAAATAGGGTCCATCTGCGAAACAGAAGTCAGCAACCCTGACTCCCCAGGTGTCACGTAACTGCCTTCCTGTTTTTTTGCATCGCTTGAAAGACCGTTCAGGGGCGAGGTAATAGTGGTGTAACTGAGGTTCAGCTGTGCGGTGCGCACCGAGCCTTCTGCAGCAAGGACGGCAGCCCGGGTCTCACGTTCAGCTCCGACGGCGTTGTCCAGATCCATTTTACTGACCGCATTTTGCGCCGCCAGGGGACGGACGCGGGCCAAGGTGGCCTTGGCCACCTCATAGCGCGCTTGCTGCTGGGCCATCTGACCCTGAGCGGAGGCCAGCGCTGCCTCGAAAGGTTTGCGGTCCATCTGGAATAGCGTCTGCCCGGTCCTGACCAGGTCGCCTTCGGTGTACAGACGACGGTCCAGAAAGCCGGCGACGCGCGCGCGGATTTCGACCTCGCGCGAGCTTTGGGTCTGGGCGACAAACTCGAAAGTGACGGGGGTATCACGGGCGGTAATCGTCATCACAGTGACGTCTGGCGCCAGGCGGGGCGGCGGGGCAGGCTCCTTGCCACAGCCAGCAACAAGGCTGGAAATCCCTATCAGCAGGGCAAAGGGCATGCCCACGCGCGGTTTGACAACGTCCGTCATCATGCCGACCTCTACGATCCGTATATTTACCCCAAACAGAAGCGTAGACAGGATCTTTGCGAAGCGCTGACCGGTAGTCGGAGGCGTCCCCACCATTTGTGCAAGTGCATCCGCTGTTCCGTGCGGAATTACGTTACGGCTCAATGCTGGCATTACGGTTAGTAGTATTCACGAGGATCCGGCCCTTCAATTGATGGACTGGCGGCGCGATCCGGCGACCACGCTCAACATGCAAACATGCCGAGGCATTTCACTTGTGGAAAGCAATTAATAGGTAGGGATTTACTTGCGGCATGCAAGCGATGTTAAGATCGCGGGCATGAAAACGACCTGTAAAGAAGACATTCGGTCCCATTGCGCGGTGAACTACGGTGTGGAGATCTTCGGCGACCGATGGTCGCTGTTGATCATTCGCGACATCGTTTTTGTCGGCAAGAAGACCTATGGCGAGTTCCGTAAATCGGAAGAGGGAATTGCGACCAATGTCCTTGCTTCCCGCCTTGTATTTCTTGAGCAGCAAGGAATTCTCTCAAGGGCGCCCAGCCCCGACGACGGGCGCAAGGACTTTTATACGCTGACCGAGAAGGGCCTGGACCTCATTCCCATCGTGCTTAACGTAGCCCTGTGGAGCGCGAAGCACGATTCGGAGTCGTACCTGCTGCGTCGCAAGGAGTTCGTTGCTCGATTAAGTCAGAACCTCCTGCAGGTGAGCGAAGAGGTGAAGGCGCTGGTGCGCAATGGCGGATGTGTCTTTCCTGAGGGCAGGGAGTGAGCCAGACGGCAAGCGCGCCCGAACGATATGCACACAGCGGCCCGTCAACGTTCGCTCGGACCCCAGACGAAACGGTAGACGGAAGCAGGGCTGGCCGGTCGACATTGGCCGTTGTCGGCGTTGACGCCAACGATGAACCAGTCAGCCCGGGACGTCTGGCCCAGCGGGTAGGCCTTGTCCTGGATAAAGCACCTGGCCAGTTGCGCATCAGGCACCAACGCATAGGCGCTCGGGTGCGCTTGCAACCAGCCGGCTGCCTGTTCAATCGATGAAGTGTGAGCGAAACCGAAATGCACCAGAGGCTGGCGCGCGTAGAGCCAGTGGCCTTCGCGCCAGTTGACCAGCACCAGGTCGGCACCGTGGGTCAGTTCGGCGGCTTGTTCCATCAGGCGCTGATGAGGATTGTCGCCCTCCATGACGGGCTCGATGAATCCTCGGGCAAACCAGAGGCTAAACCAGGCCGCAGTCGCTCCGAGGAAAACTCGCCGGGCCCAGACGCGGTCGGCGAACCAGCGCCGCAGCAGCCAGGGTACCAATGGCGCGGCAGCCAGTACCAGGCCGGGTAAAGCCGGATAGATGTAAATCTTGCGCTTGCCGCTGGAGAGACTGAAGAACAGCAGCACCAGCAACACCCAGCCAAGCAGCACCAGCACCCGGCCGTCGCGCTTGGACAGCTGCCGACGCCACGCCGGAATCAGCCACGGCAGCGCCAACACCAGCGGTAGCCAATATTGCGGGATAACCTTGACGAGGAAGTACCAGAACGGCTCGCGATGGTCCCAGGCGCTGGCATAGCGATTGGCGGTCTGATGCAGGAGTATCTCGCGCAGATAGGCAATGCCTTCCGGCCCGCCGTCGCGCATGACCGAGATAACCATCGGCGCCAGCCAGAAGCAGCAGGCCAACAGCACCACCAGCAGGCCAAGCGCCCAGCGAGCAGCCCGTCCGGGCATTGCCACCACGCCGTGCCAGCCCTTGCGCACGGCATACGTATAAGGAATCAGCATCAACGCGGGCACGAAGCCCACACCCTTACTGATAATGCCCAGGCCCATGGCCGCGCAAGCCAGGTAGAACCAGCCCCAGGCCGGCCCCAGTAACAAGTGGCGAACCAGTCCATAGAAACCCAACGCGATCCACAGGCACAGAAAACTGTCGATCTGGCCGGTGCGCAAGATGCTGTAGGTCTGATAGGTGGCAAGGAACAGCAGGGCGGCGTAGCGTCCGGTGCGTCTGTTCCATAGACGGTTGCCCAGATCGTAGAGCACAGCGGTGGTGGTGGCGGCCGACAGCAAACCCGGCAGGTACAGCGCGATTTCCGCTCGGCCGGTCAGCCACGTAAAGAACGCTACGGTCCACATGAACAGTGGCGGCTTGTCGGCGTAAATCTCTGCCGCCCGGTGCGGCACGAACCACGAACCGCTCTGCAGCATTTCCAGCGCGACGCCCAGAAAGCGTTCCTCATCCACATTCTGTGACTGGCGCAGACCCAGTCCGGCGCCGATCAGCAACACGGCAAACACCACCAGCAGCCAACCTTCGACGCGCACCGAAAGGGTAGGTCGCACGGTCATGACTCCTTGAGTGACTTGGCTTGCTGATTGATCAGCTGAAGGTTGCGCAGGTACACCACCAGTCCGAAGGACTGGCCAGCGATGAATACCGGGTCCTGTCGATAGATGGCGTAGACCAGCAAAAGGGAACTGCCAAGCATACTCAGATACCAGAAGCCCACCGGGATGACGCTGCGCTTCTTGAATTCGCTGTACAGCCATTGCAGGACGAAACGGCCGGTGAATACCGCCTGCCCGACAAAACCGAGGATCAGCCAGAGGGTCGCGCTATCAATTCTCATCGGTTCAGCTCCTGCGGCTGGCTGTTCAGGCGGGTGCGGCGGATCAGCCACCAGACGCCGAACAGATCGAGAATGCCCACCAACGCACGGTCCAGATTGCCGTAATTGGACACCCCGGCCTGGCGATGACGATGATTGACCGGATGGATCAACATGCGCCCGTTGTGGCGCTGGATGAGTGCCGGAATAAACCGGTGCATATGATCGAAATACGGCAGGCGCAGGAAAGCTTCACGCTCGACCAGTTTGAGACCGCAACCGGTATCGGGCGTGGAATCCTTGAGCAGTCGCCTGCGCAGACCGTTGGCGAACAGTGAGGCCCAACGCTTGCTGGCGGTGTCGCGACGGTTCACCCGGTGCCCGGCCACCAGTTGAATGGCATCGGCGCGTTCTGCGCGAGCACGCACCAGTTGCAACATGCCGGGGATGTCTGCGGGATCGTTTTGTCCGTCGCCGTCAAGCGTCGCCAGCCAAGTGCCCCGGGCAACCTGAGCCGCGCCGTAGATCGAGGTGCTTTGCCCCAGCGAGCGCTCGTTGCGCAGAACCCGCAGTTCCGGGAAACCGCCGTCCATCAACGCGCGCAGCACTGGCAAGGTGTCGTCGGTGCTGCCGTCGTCAACCACCAGCACTTCGTAGCGTTCCGCGGACAACGCGTTGCGCACCTCCGCCAACAAGCTTGGCAGGTTGTCGGCTTCGTTCTTGGCGGGAATCACTACGGAAAGAAAAATCGGCACAGTCATTGATGTCCCTGTTGTGAAGATGGCAGACAGACCTGGACCTGGTAATGCTCGCAATACCAGGTGACGAAGGCGCGGACGCCGGCGTCGAGCGACACCTGCGGTTGAAAGTCGATCCAGCGCGCCAGAGCGGAAACGTCAGCCCAGGTTTTCAGCGCATCGCCAGCCTGCAACGGCAGGTTGCGACGTTCTGCGCGCAAACCCAGCGCTGCCTCCAGGCAATTGACGAACTCCAGCAGCGTGACCGGCTGACCCCGGCCAATGTTGAAGAGTTGATGCGGTGGCACATTGTCGACAGCGACGGGAGGGCGCAGACGCAGGCGCAGAACGCTTTCGACAATGTCATCGATGTAGGTGAAGTCCCGCGCCATTTGCCCATGGTTGTAGAGCTCGATAGGCTCCCCGGCGAGCATGGCGCGGGTGAACTTGAACAGCGCCATGTCCGGGCGACCCCAAGGGCCGTACACAGTGAAAAAGCGCAAGCCGCTGGCGGGCAGGCCGTAGAGGTGCGAGTAGCTGTACGCCGTCAGTTCGTTGGACCGTTTACTGGCGGCATACAGTGACAGTGGCCGGTCGACCGCATCCTCGATCTGAAAGGGCATGCGCTGGTTAGCGCCGTAGACCGAGCTGCTCGAAGCGTAGATCAGATGCGCCGGGCGATGGTGCCGACAGGCTTCGAGCACATTGATGAAACCGACCAGATTCGACTGGACGTAGGCACCCGGGTCCTCCAGCGAATAACGCACACCGGCCTGGGCCGCCAGGTGAATAACCTGTTCGAAGCCGTGCCGCTCGAACAGCGCAGACAGACCGACAAAGTCGGTGATGTCCAGACGCTGAAAAGTAAAACCCGGCAGACACTGGAGCATCGCCAGACGGGCTTGCTTGAGCTCAACGCTGTAGTAAGCGTTGAGGTTGTCGACACCGACCACCTCAATGCCTTGCTCGCACAGCTGTCTGGCGACGTGATACCCGATAAAACCGGCGGCGCCGGTCACCAGCACGGTCATGGCTGGGCCGCCTGCCCACGGCCAATGCCGTAGTAAGTCAATCCCGCGTCACGCACCTGTATAGGATCGAAAAGATTGCGGCCGTCGAACACCACCCGGTCACGCAGTTGTTTACCGAGCCGATCCAGATCCAGCACCCGGTAATCCTGCCATTCAGTAATCACCACCAGAGCGTCAGCGCCCTCAAGTGCGTCTTCCTTGCAGTGCGCCAGATTCAGGTCGCTGCGCGAGCCATATTGCCGCTGGATTGCCTGCATGGCTTGCGGGTCATGTGCCTGGACCTGAGCGCCGGCTGCCCAAAGCGCTTCGAGCAAAGCGAGGCTGGACGCCTCACGGATATCGTCGGTATTGGGCTTGAACGCAAGCCCCCAGACAGCAAAGACTTTACCCTTGAGTGAGCCTTGATAATGAGCGTGGATCTTTTCAAACAGACGGTTTTTCTGGCGGCGGTTGACCTGCTCCACGGCGCCCAGCAGAGAAGCGTCCATACCGTGCTCCTCGGCAGTCCTGAGCAGGGCGTGCAGATCCTTGGGGAAACATGAGCCGCCGAAACCGCATCCCGGGTAGATAAAGTCGTAACCAATGCGCGGGTCAGCGCCGATGCCCAGCCGCACCTGTTCGATATCGGCGTCCAGCCGTTCAGCCAGGTTGGCCATCTCATTGATGAAGGAAATCTTGGTCGCCAAGAGGCAGTTGGCGGCGTACTTGGTCAGCTCGGCGCTTCGAGCATCCATGACCACGAACTTCTCGCGGTTACGGCTGAATGGCTGGTAAAGCTCGCGCAAACGCTCCAGTGCCGCCGGGCTGGCGCCGCCGACGATAATGCGGTCCGGGCGCAGGCAGTCGTTGACGGCTGAACCTTCCTTGAGAAACTCCGGGTTGCTGATCACTTCAAAGCCTTCATTACACCTTGGGCTGGCAGCGATTTCCAGGCGCAGGCGGTCGACAGTACCCACCGGCGCGGTGGATTTATTGACAATGATCCGCGCCCCTTCGGCGTGCCTGAGCAGCGAACGCAGCACCGTGAGCACCTGGGTCAGGTCAGCGTGACCGTCGGCTTGCAGGGGCGTGCCGACTGCGATGAATACCAGCTCAGCAAAGCGACTGCCTTGGGCCTCGTCGGTGGTGAACCGCAGTCGCTTGCTGTCCAGTCCGTTACGCAGCAGTTGCGCCAGACCAGGCTCGAAAATGGGACAGATGCCTTGGCGCAGGGCGTCAATACGCTCCTGGTCGACATCCACGCAGCAAACCGTGTGGCCCACTTCGGCCAGGCAGGCGGCTTGGGTGAGTCCTACATAACCCGTTCCGAACACTGTCACTTTCATCTGTCCGCTTTCCTCTGATTCACAAAACATCGCTTGTCTATCGGGATGCCTGACCGAGCGCTGCAAGATGAATGTCATAAAGGTGTTAAGGAACGATGACGCCTTGGGCTCATTGAGCGGAGGGCTTGGTAGGGGGCTGAGCGGTTTGAAGGAAGGGCCGGAGAGGTTGGCGATAGACGTTTGAATGCGTTTGGAATGCGAAAGGCCGGCTGAGAGCCGGCCCGGATCCTTTCAAGTCAGGATCAAAAGGTTATGAGTTGCCGGATCGCTTTTCCCTCTTTCAACCTGTCCATGCCAACATTGATGTCATCAAGATTCATTCGATGAGTGACAAGCTGGTCGATGGGAAGACGGCCTTGTTTGAATAGCTCCAGGTATCGAGGAATGTCGCGGGAGGGGACGCTACTGCCCATGTAGCTGCCACGAAGTGAGCGTTCTTCAGCTACCAGCGTGACCATGGGCACCGCAAAGGTTGCAGTGGGGGGCGCGAGCCCGGCGGTGACAACCTCGCCACCACGCTTGGCAATGCGCCAGGCCAGATCCAGTGCCGGTGCTGCTCCAGCAAACTCCAGCGCCACATCGACGCCACCCTTGGTCCAGTCCCTGACCAGCTCTACGACGTTTTCATCCAGCGCATTGAACGTCGCCGTTGCGCCGAGAGACTTGGCTTTATCGAGTTTGTCGGGATTGGTATCAATGGCGATTACTTGCGCTGCACCTGCTGCATAAGCGCCTAGCAGGGCGGCCATTCCTACCCCACCCATGCCGACGATGGCAACGGTGTTTCCAAGCTGAATCCGCGCTGTATTGATTGCCGCGCCAACCCCGGTCAGCACGGCGCACCCAAATAAAGCCGCATGTTCAAGGGCAATTGATGGGTCAATTTTGACCAGCGAATGCGCCGAGACGGTGGCATATTCGGCGAAGCAGGAGACGCCGGAGTGGTGGTTCAGCGCATGACCTTTCGAGCTGAGGCGCCTTACTCCGCGCAGAAGTGTGCCTGCGGCGCCTGCTGCCGAACCTGGCTCGCAAAGTGCCGGGCGTCCACCTGAGCACGAGACGCAGTGTCCGCAGGATGCGACGAATACGGTAACGACGTGATCGCCAGGAGTCAGGTCGTACACATACGGACCCACAGCTTCCACCACACCTGAAGCTTCGTGCCCGATCACCATGGGCAGCGGACGAGGCCTCACGCCTTCGATCACCGACAGGTCGGAATGACAGATTCCCGCAGCAGCGATCCTTATCAAGACCTCACCTGGGCCAGGGCCTTCCAGCTCAACGTCTTGAATGCTTAGTGGCTTGCTAACGGAGTAGGGCGCAGGTGCTCCCATTTTTTCGAGTACAGCGGCGCGAATTTGCATCGAAGATTGCCCCTTCGGTTTTTGTCATGAGTCACTTGGTTAACCGCAACTCGTTTGTCGGCGGCCGATTAAACGACTCGACCACCGTCGACCGGCAATTCCACGCCGTTCAGGAAAGCCGCATCGTCGGTTGCCAAAAAGACTGCAACCGCAGCGACATCGTTCGGCGTGGAAAAGCGTCCGAGGGGGATCGTGGCGAGAAACTTTTGACGGTTCTCGGGCGTGTCAGGCATGCCCATGAAATCTTCGAGCAGCGCGGTCTCACCCAACACCGGGCAGATATTGTTGACCCGGATTCCATCAGGGCCCAGCTCTACAGCCAGCGATTTGGACAGCAGATTGACGGCCCCTTTGGAGCCGTTGTACCAGGTCAGCCCCGGACGTGGACGAATACCTGCAACAGAACCCACGTTAATGATGGAGCCGCTTTTGCGTTCGCGCATCAGTGGGACGATGGCTTTGGTCATGTGAAAAATGGATTTCACATTCACGGCGAAGACCCGATCAAACGTTTTTTCGTCAACATCCATCAGCGGCTGATTGCGATGGGTAGTGCCCGCGTTATTGACGACAATGTCCGGTACGCCGAAGGTGTTCACGCATAGATCGACGGCGGCTTGCACCTGTTCAGCGCTGGTTACGTCACACGCAGCGGCGATAGCGTTGGCGCCAAGTTCGTTCGCGAGCAGATTGGCAGCTTGGTAATTGATATCAGCTAAAACGACTTTGGCGCCTTCCTCAATGTAACGACGAGCGATGCAGGCGCCGAAACCACTGGCGGCACCCGTGACAATGGCAATCTTGTTATTGAGCTGAGCCATGTTGTTCTCCGTGACTGATTCCTGGGTAGAAAGTTGTAAGTTAACAAGTGTCCGTCGATTCAACCGTGGTGGCAGACCACGGTTTTAGTGATGCTGAATTCATCCAGCGCGAGCAAGCCTTTTTCACGGCCGTGGCCACTCTTGCGGATACCGCCGAAAGGCAGCTCGACACCGCCCCCCGCGCCGTAGCAATTGATGAATACCTGACCGCCCTCCAGCCGTTTCGCCATCCGCTGTTGACGTGCGCCGTTCTCGCTCCAGATAGAGGCGACGAGGCCATACTCTGTGCCGTTTGCCAGGGCAACCGCATCGTCTTCATCATCGAAAGGAAGTACCGCCAAAACCGGGCCGAACACCTCATGAAGGGCGAGCTTGTGATCGCGCGGGACGGGGCCGAAGACTGCGGGCCGAACGTAGTAGCCCGCTTCAGGGAGGTCACTGTCCATCATCGCTTCGGCGATGACCGGCAGGTTGCTGTCCTTGCACTCCTGGATAAATTGCTTGACCCGACCGAACTGCGCTTTGGTAATGATCGGGCCGCAATCGGGGGACGTCTCGGGCAAGCCGACGCGAACTTCACGAAAGCGCGCTGCAACCCGCTCAACGACCTGGTCATAGACTTCACGCTGCACCAGCAGTCGACTGCCAGCTGAGCACGTCTGGCCGGCGTTCTGAATAATCGCACCGACAATCACCGGTACGGCCTTGTCCAGGTCGGCGTCGGCGAAGACTACTTGTGGGCATTTGCCGCCCAGTTCCAGAACGCACTTCACATGATTGGCGGCCGCTGCGGTCTGAATGGAAACGCCGACCTCCGGCGAGCCGGTAAAGGTAATCAAGTTGATATCAGGATGCCCGGCCAGGGCGGCTCCGGCTTCGCGCCCGAAACCTGTAACGATGTTCAGGGCACCCGCCGGCAGGCCGGCATCGGTCGCCAGTTCTGCGAAGCGCAGGGATGTCATGCAGGCGTCTTCGGCGGGTTTGACCACCGAGGCGTTGCCCATGGCCAACGCCGGAGCAATTGTCCTGCCGAGCATCTGTGCCGGATAGTTCCAGGGAATGATGTGGCCGACCACACCGCACCGTTCGCGGACAACATTGACCGAATATCCCGAGAGGTAGGGAATGACTTCGCCGTGGACTTTGTCCGCCGCACCACCATAAAACTCGAAGTAACGCGCCAACGCTTCGATGTCCTTGCGCGCCAGTGGCAGAGGCTTGCCGGTGTCCCTGGCTTCGATTTCGGCAAGCTCGTCGATATTGGCGAGCACGCTGTTGCCGATGCGCACGAGAATGCGGCCACGCTCCGTTGCGCTCAAATTGCCCCATTCCCCGCTCAGTGCTGCCCGTGCTGCCGCCACGGCGCGGTCGACGTCTTCGGGCTGGCCGCGAGCGATTTCAGCATAAGCCTCACCCGTCACCGGAGAATAAACCGGGATGCTTTGTCCGCCGGTGGCAGAGACTTTTTTACCCGCGATAAAAAGCGTACTCATTGCTGCGCCTCCCTAGGCTGAGGATTGAAATGGTCAGATGATGAAGCACTTGTGGTCGGGTCGAAGACTGAGAGCTCGCCTCGCTCAATGTGCAAAATCTGGTCGGGGACATCCTTGAGAAGGCTGCCGTTGGATTCCGTGACCAGGATGCATAGCTCGGGCAGACGTTCCTGCAAACGCTTGAGTGCATTGCTGTATTCAGACGCAAGCGCTGGAGCGAGTCCCTGGAACGGCTCATCGAGAAGGATCAGACGTGTCCCGATCATCAACGCTCGACCGAGCGCCGCCATTTTTCCTTGCCCGCCGGACAGCGCGGCGCCTGAGCGGCTGAGCATTGGGCGCAACTGCGGAACAACGTCCAGCGTCAGTTCAAGGCGGTCATTCACCGCCTGCTTGTTCATGCCCGCGACCTGGCAGGGCAGGCGAAGATTTTCCTCTACGGACAGCGTAGGAAACATCACCCGCTCTTGCGGTGCATAGCCGATTCCCAAGCGCGCTCGACCGTGGGCCGGTACATGGGCAAGATCATTGCCATCGAACAGAATCTGTCCTTCCTTGAGTGCTACCAGGCCCATGATTGTGCGCAACAGCGTGGTCTTGCCCGCGCCATTGCGACCAACCACCGCAATGATGCTGCCCTTGGGCAGCTCGGCATGGATACGCCGCAGGATGGGGACCCTGAGAATGTCAGCACTGACATTGCTTAAGCCAAGCATTACGTTGCTGCTCATATCCCGAGTACCTCGCGTTTTACTGTTGGATCGGCCAGCACGCTGGACGGCGATCCATCCGCTGCGATTGCGCCATTGATCCAGGCGGCTACTCGGGTGGCGTAGCGCTTGACGATATCCACATCATGCTCAACGAAGATCGCCGTTACCCGCTGCTCGTCCAGGGCGCGCATGAGGATTTCCATTACGCCGTGCTTTTCTTCCGTTGAAACGCCACTGGTGGGCTCATCAAGAATCAAAAGCCGGGGGTTCAGCATCAAGGACATGCCCACGTCGAGGAGCTTGCGCTGGCCTTCGGGCAGATTGATACAGAGTTCGTGCTGGCGATCACGCAGGCTGATCAAGAACAGCATTCTGTCTATTTCCTGGTCTGAGCTGGAGCCGGCAAGCCTTTTCCATGAAGATAAACTGGCTTGCCGAGCCACTGCCGCCAATTGCAGGCATTCACGGACGCTGTGTTCCAGGAATAATTGCGGCAGCTGAAAGGATCGAGCCATACCGCGACGGACAATGCTGCGCGGCGAATGCCCGGTGATGTCGTTGCCGGCAAATCGCACACTTCCGTCATTGGGCTTGAGCAGGCCAGTACAAATATTGATGAACGTGGTTTTTCCCGCGCCGTTCTGGCCGATCACCGCCAACCGCTCACCTTCCTCCAGGCTGAAATCGATGCCGTTGGCCACGACCAGACCACCGAATGCCAGCGTCAGGTTTTGGGTCTGCAAGAGAGCGGTCATGCGTCACCTCCAGCGAGGGCTTTGCGTTTGCGCAACAGGCCGGTCAGCCCCTTTGGCAGGAAGTAAATGATCACAATCAAAATGACACCCAGCACCAGCTGCCAGGACCCGCTGACCAACGCGGCCGCATACATCTTGAGAAATTCGTAGAGGATGGCTCCCACGAACGCACCTACTGCGTGTCCGGCACCGCCGAGAATGGCGATGAAGACAAACTCTCCTGAGCGAAGCCAGTAACCCATTTCCGGCGTCACCAGGCCTTGCGACAAGCCGAACAACGAGCCCGACAGTCCGCAAAGTGATGCCGACAGAACGTAGCCCTTCCACAAGACTTTCTTGGCCGAGATGCCTAGATATTCGAGCCGTGTTTCGTTGGTCTTGATTGCGGACAGGGCCTGGCCACCGCTGGATTCAAAGAAACGTTGTACGCCGAAGATCACCAGCAGAGAGATCGCCAGAACCAGCACGAGCAGGGATAGCTCAAAAGGCGAACGTTCCATCTGGAAGCCCAGCAGGTCAGGGCGATTGATGCGCAGCCCGTCGGTGCCACCGGTAAAGTTGTAAAACTTGCCCAGCACCGTAAACAGCACCATGGAGATGGCGAGATTCAACATGCCGAAGAAGATTTCACGATAGCGAACGACGAAAGCCCCGATGAGCATGCTCGCCAGAATACTTGCGACGGTTCCTGCGGCGATTAACAACAGACCGTCCAGCGACGGATAACGCTGGCCAAGAAAAGCGACCACGTATCCAGCGATGCATGCATACATTGCATGACCGAAAGAAATCTGCCCCGCTCTCAGTAGCACGACGATACCCAGCGCCGCCAGGCCGTAGCAAAGTGCAAGGATCAGAGGCAGTTTCAGCCATGGAAATGCGAGGGCCAGCCCCATGATCAATACAACAGAAATGCCTGCAATCAGTAATGAACGCATCAGATTTTCCTCGCCTGAACCACAGTAAACAGCCCTTGTGGACGCGCCAATAGAACCAGAACCATGATCAGATAAGGCATGACCACTTCCATTTCCGGAGCCAGGTAAACGCAGAAGGAACGCGACAAGCCAATCATCAGCGCCGTCAGTAAGGCGCCGGTGATTTGTCCCAGGCCGGCACTCGCGACAACCGCAAAGGAGAGCACGATCATGTCCGCGCCAATCCCCGGCACCAGGGAAGTGGTGGGTGAGGCCAGTGCCCCGCCAAGCGCACCGAGCACTGCCCCGACTACGAACGTCAGGTAGGCGATGCGCTTCGCGTTAATGCCCAGCGCGGTAGCGACCTCGCGATCGTGGGTCACCGCGACGATCTGTTTGCCTGTCAGTGTCTGATTCAGAAACCATTTGAGAGCAAAGTAGACCGCGACGGCAGCGCCAGGTACGAAGAACAGCTGATAGTTCATGTACACGACGCCCATCAACTCAGAGGTGCCCATCTGATTGACTACATCGGCGACAAAGTACGGTTGCGTGCCCCAGACCAGACGTTGAACGTCCTCGAAGATCATGAATGCCCCAAACGTCACCAGCAGTTGCAGGATCGGGTCGCGGTCTTGAAAGCGTCTGAGCAGCAGCATCAGCACAGTACCCATCACCACGCCGACGGCAATTGCGCCGGTGACGAGCAGGATTACCGAGAAAAAAGCCGATTCGCTCCCTTGCCCGAGCCATAAGCCCAGCGATGCAGCACCGTAGCCGCCAAATGCGTAGAGGCTGCCGTGCGCCACATTCAGGATGCGCACGACTCCGAAGATGAAGGTAAGGCCAAGCGCAACGAGAAACAGCAGGCCCGCGTATGACATTCCGTCCAGCAATGCCAGGATGAAAATATCGCGGCTCATGGCTGGGTACTTGCGGGTTTAACTTCCTCCAACAGTGCTGGCGTTACGGTCTTGACCCACTCGGAAGACTTCTGGCCCGCCGGCGTGGTGATCCGGTCGGCCTGCACCAGCATGATGTCTTTGAGCACTTTGAATTTGTAATCAGGGCTGGAGGTGGTCATGCCGAACAGTTGAGTTTCCATACCTTGGCCATCCTCGGCTCGAATCCGTACCGGGCTGGTCAAACCACGAAACTCCAGGCCGCGAAACGCACTGGCAAGTTGCTCCTCGTCCGGCCATTTGCCGCCGTTGTCAGCGATGGACTTACGGAAGGCCGCGCTCATGCCGTCGAGCGCCTGGATCATGTGATAAACCGAATAGATGGGATACGAGCCAGTGCGGGCTTTGAATTTTTCGACAAACGCTTTGTGCCGAGCGTCGTTGACATATTGAGGGTGGAGGAAATAGTGATCGCCGCGCGCGCCAATCAGCACTCCGTCCGGAAGCACGCTGCCAAGTCGCTCCAGGGAAGTTTCACCCAGTGGCAAGAAAAACTGCGAAGTGCGCAACAAGCCGCGCTGGCTTGCTTGCCTGATAAACGTATCGAGATCACCACCCCAGGAGGTGCTCAAGATAACGTCAGGTCGCAGCACCTGCAGCCGGCTGACTTCTGCGGAAAAATCGGAAGCACCAAACTTGGGGAACAGTTCTGCCACGATCTTTACATCAGGCTTGAGCTGTTTAAGAGTGGCACTGAATATTTCCCAGGAGTCGCGGCCCCATGCGTAGTCCTGATTGACCACTGCAATGGTTTTGAAATCGGGTTTGGTTTTAAGCAGGTAGAGAACGCTGGAAACCATTTCGGTCACTGCGTTCGCCTGGGTACGGAAGACGTATTTATAGTCATGGCCTTCCAAGGCTTTTTCAGTGCCGCAATCCCAAAGGATATTGACCACTTTCAGGTCTTCGGCTACCGGGGCCAGGGTGTTGCAGTTCCCACTGGAGATGGACGCAAGCATCACTTTCGCGCCTTGCTCTTGAACCACGCGGCGATACTCGGAAAGAAGACGGTCGCCCCCAACGCCTTCATCGATGAAGGTCGGCTCGATTTTCACACCCTCAATGCCGCCTGCCGCATTCAGCTCCTCGATGTACATTTCGGCAGCCACTTTGGCCGGCATCCCGAAAACGGAGGCTGATCCCGACATAAACGTCGTGATACCTATCTTGAGCACTTCTGGTTTTGCAGAGTCCGCATAGGCCGGGAGCGTTGAAAGCCCCATGGCAGCGCACGTGAGAAGACGGAAAGCGAGGGAATGCAGCTTGTTCTTGCGCATGGGAGAGGCCTCTTGGGCTGTTGTTGTTTTTGTTATTTGCAGCGAATTACAGGTTGCCGCTACGGGTGTGTTAGGGGAATTTGCTTTTGTCTAACCCCGCGTTCGTGAGCGCTGAATGGTCAAGTCGACCTGTTAATGGACAACCGTGCGCAGGGAAAGGTAGTCCAAGGCTGCGACAACTGCCGCGCCTGCTGTCACCTGGACAAGGCAGGGATAGACGAAATTGAGGAGGGCGGGTGACGATAATCCAGGGGGCAGCGATGATTTTTTCACGACGTCACGGCCCCATTGCCAGGGCAGTCGGGAAGCAAAATGAAAAAGGCGCTGTAATATCACTTTAACATCAGCGTGTCAGGATATGAGCTTTAGTCAGCCACGATGACGCGAGCATGCAGGCAGAACAGTTCACATTCATGCGACCAACACTGCCCAGGGACCATCGCTGTGCAGATGATTTGTGCAACGAGGTGCCCGGCATCGACTCGGACAGCACCAACATCAAGGTCATGGACATCTTCACCGCGCATCGCGAGATGGTGTGTCTTGCCGTGGTCGAGGGCGAGCGACCCATTGGGCTGATCAATCGAAATATCTTCATGTCGCAGATGAGCAAACCCTTTCACCGCGAGCTGTATGACCGCAAGAGCTGCATTGCGTTTATGGACAAAGAGCCCTTGGTGGTCGATTCCGGAATGAGCATCGAGGAACTGACCTTCAAAACGGTGGAGTTTGGCGAAAAAGCGCTTGCTGACGGTTTCATCGTGACCCGTGAAGGCCGGTTCGCAGGTCTGGGCAATGGCTTGCAGTTGATGGCGGTAGTGGCTGCCATGCAAGCGGAAAAGAACCGTCAGATGATGCAGAGCATTGAGTACGCCAGCGTCATTCAACGGGCCATGCTCAGAGCTTCCCGCGATGCATTGGCCTCAACGCTGGATGACGCCGCGCTGTTGTGGGAACCACGCGATGTAGTGGGCGGCGATTTCTATCATTTTTGTGCCTATCCCGAGGGCTGGTTCGGGGCAATCGCCGATTGCACGGGGCATGGCGTGCCGGGCGCCTTCATGACCTTGATTGCGTCGTCGTCGCTGACCCAGGCGCTGGGGCAAATCGGGCCGCGCGACCCTGCCGCTCTTTTATCTGCGGTGAACCGTGGCGTGAAGGGGTTGCTCGGACAGATCGATGGGCTGGATGGCACACCGGAATCAGATGACGGACTGGATGCGGCGTTTTTCTGGTTCGACAACGCCACGCAGGTGCTGAGTTTCGCGGGTGCGCGCATGTCACTGCACGTACTGCATACAGACTCGGAGCAGCTTCAGACCTTCGTAGGCCAGCGGATGGGTGTCGGCTACGTCGATAGCGATTATGACTTTGAGTGGGTGCCCGCCGCCGTGCCGATGTTGCCTGGC
The DNA here is from genome assembly GCF_049898225.1 of Pseudomonas sp. DSP3-2-3. Classification (NCBI taxonomy): domain Bacteria; kingdom Pseudomonadati; phylum Pseudomonadota; class Gammaproteobacteria; order Pseudomonadales; family Pseudomonadaceae; genus Pseudomonas; species Pseudomonas sp. DSP3-2-3. Next base: position 182,390 of record NZ_JAFCXH010000011.1, read on the forward strand.
AGCATTCTCTTCATCGCCACCGATGGGCTTACCGATCAGATCGGCGGACCTAAAGGCATTGGCTTTGGCAAGCGCAAGGCCTTCGACACAATACTGCAACATCGTGCCCAGCCATCAGCGGCCATCTGTGACGCTTTAAAAAATACGCTGCTCAACTGGCAGGGCGAGCAAACCCGTCGGGATGACTTGACCCTGTTCTGTGCCCGCCTCAGGAATCAAAATGCTTAATTCATCTAGCGTTCAACAGGATGGTTCATTCTTCGAATTGGCCAGTCGACAAAACGTGATTTTCTATCACAAGGGTTACTTCTCCCACCATGTTATTTCGGCAATGGCGGAGGTGGTCAAACTCCAGCTGGAGATCTCAGGAGTGAGTGGGCCAACGAGACGCAAGTTGTTTTCGTCTTTCGTCGAACTTTCGCAGAATATTATTCACTATTCCTCCGACGCTCTTGGAGCAGCTCTTTCCGAGAATTCGGTGCTTCGCCAGGGCGCTGTCTGCATCAGTACCGAAGGCGAGCGCCATCTGATGCTTTGCGCCAACCCCATTGCGACGACAGATGTCGAGCGCCTGCGGGAAAAGCTGGAGCCTTTGCGCAACATGTCACTTGAAGAAATCAAGGCTGCTTACAAGGTAACGTTGCGCTCGGAGACTCCTGCAGACAGCAAGGGCGCCGGGCTGGGTTTTCTGACCATGGCGCGAGACGCAAGCGCCCCCTTGGAGTTTGGCTTTCACCCGAGAGCAGATGATCCCGACACCACATTGTTCTGCCTCAAAGCGATCATTTGAAATGAGTGGCCTATCTAGCATGGATAATTTCTACATCGAAGCAACCGCAACTTCGCCGGAGATCGATTTTCGCTTTGATCAGGATCTTCTTTCGATGAAGGGCGAGTCGTACCCGGAAAATGCCGCTGCTTTTTATGCTCCTGTCGTGCAGCAACTACGCGCTTTTCTGCTTGAGCGAGACAGCGCAACCATCACCGTTAATATCGCACTGGCCTATTTCAATAGTTCCAGCACCAAAATCCTGTTCAACATATTCGATGCCCTGGATCAAGCTGCCCAGGCTGGAAACCGCATCGAGGTGAACTGGTATCACGACGAAGAAGACGAAACGATTTTTGAATTCGGCGAGGAATTGAAGGCTGACTTCACGGCGGTCACGTTCAACGACCATCCAATCACCACTTGATGAGGATGACGGTCATGTCAGCTTCAGTCACACCCATTTGCGCTTCGAGTGACGCGGTTCCTGACTTGTTTAAAAACGAGACGGATGCGCTCGAACATGCCCGCTCGATCCTGGCTGTGACGGATGCCGAGGCATCAATCTACAGGCGATCACTGGCTGATCTTGCCTCTCATTACGAGCGACTGCTGCGCGAAATGCGCCGGTTGATCGGCAGAAGCGACCGTGCCGAGCGAGAAATGAATTTGCTCAATACGCAGTTGCAGACGCTGGCGGGCCAGCTTGAATACCGTGCCACTCACGACGCCCTGACCGGAATACTCAATCGCGGGGCGATCATCGAGCTGGCGGTCCAGGCGCTGCAGAAAAACGGTGCCGTGCTGGTGGTGCTGGACATTGACCACTTCAAGCACGTGAATGACGAGTTTGGTCATCCCGCCGGCGACGCGGTCATCCAGGGCATTGTCGGGTGCCTGCGCAAGGTGGTTGCAGACACTGGCAAGATCGGTCGCGTCGGCGGCGAGGAGTTCACAGTGTTGATTGCCGGTGAAGACCTGACGCGTGGACTGGAACTGGCAGAAGCCATGCGCGACGCGATTGCCAGCCATGTATTCGCCGATCCGGTAAACCGGCAAATCACCGCGAGCTTTGGCGTCAGCGCCAGCGCCTGTGGGACGACCTTTGACACCGCTTACGGCTCGGCCGACGCAGCGTTATATCGCGCCAAGCGGGCGGGGCGAAATCGTGTGGAGCAAGCTGAAGAATTGTGATGCCGAGTCAATACCTCATGTCGGCTTTCAATCAGGCGCTGCGCTTTTGCCCTGGCACCGCCGCCAGCAGCTCCTGGGTATAGGCCGCCTGCGGGTTTTTGAAGACTTGGTCGGTCGTCCCTTGTTCAACCACCTTGCCGTGACGCAGCACCAACACCTGATGCGCGACATTGGCAACGACCGCCAGATCATGGGAAACGAGCAGGTAGGCCAATCCCAGTTCGGTCTGTAGTTCGGCCAGCAGATCGAGAATCTGTGCTTGAACCGAGACGTCCAAAGCCGACACCGGCTCATCCAGAAGCAATAAGTCCGGTTGCAGCGATAACGCACGAGCGATGGCAACGCGCTGGCGTTGCCCGCCTGATAGTTCGCGAGGTAACCGGTCCAGAAAGGTCACTGGCAGATGAACTCGCTCCATCAGTTTGCGCGCTGCTTGTTCAAGCTCTCGCCCCTTTAGTCGGCCAAATGACACCAGCGGTTCTATCACGCTTTCGAAAATAGTCATGCGCGGATCAAGTGCGGCGAAGGGGTTCTGCTGTACCAGTTGCATGCGCTGGCGAAGGGGGCGAAATTCCCTCCAGCTGAGGTTGGTAACGTCTCGGCCGTCAAAGATTATGCGGCCTTCAGTGGGCTGCTCCAGTCCCAATGCAATGCGCAAGGCAGTGCTCTTGCCGGAACCTGACTCGCCGACGATCGCCACTGTCTGACCGGGGTAAACCTCCAGACTGACACCCTGTAATGCCTGAAATGAAGTCGGCTCGCCTTTGTGTCTGGGCAGCTGGAAGGTCTTGCTGATTCCCTCCACAGACAAAAGCCTCGTGCCGTTGGCCGCCGGTATTGGCGATAGACGCGTACGGGTGCTGAAGGCAGGGGCTGCCGCGATAAGCGCTCGGGTATACGGTTGAGAAGGAAACTCAAGGACCTGCGCCGGAGGACCTTGCTCGATAAGCTGACCGTCTTTCATCACCAACAGACGGTCAGCACGATCTGCCGCCACCGCCAGGTCGTGGGTGATGATCAGCAGTGATATGTCTCGCTCGGCCACCAGATTCTGCAAGTGATCGAGGATTTTGCGTTGTACCGTCACGTCGAGCGCGCTGGTGGGTTCGTCGGCAATGATAAGCCGTGGATTGCCCGCCAACGCGATGGCGATCAGCACGCGCTGGCGCATACCTCCGGACAGTTCGTGGGGATACTGGCGGGCGCGCAACAATGGCTGGTCAAGCCCGACCCGTTCCAGCAGCTCGATAATGTCCGCGTCAACAGTAAGGTAACGTCGACCCTGAGCCTGAATCAGCGCCTCGCCAATCTGCTGCCCGATGCGCAACGTGGGGTTGAGCCCAACCATCGGGTCCTGGGGCACGAGACTTACGGTGCGGCCGCGCAGCCTTTGCCACTCACGCTCGCTGGCGTGGGTAACCTCCTTGCCGTCAACGCGTAACTGGCCTTTATCGATGCTCGCATTTCCCGGCAGCAGGCCCAGCAGAGCATTGGCCAGCGTGGATTTACCCGATCCGGATTCGCCGACAATTGCTAGGGTTTCGCCACGCTGCACGGTGAACGACACGCCGCGGACTGCAGACATCGACTGACCGCTGGCGCGATACGACACGTGCAGATCGGTGACTTCAATGAGGGGCAGCGGGGAATTCATCGTGGGTTTTCCTCCAGCGTACGAGCGATATGGTTGACGCTGAACACCACGGCCACCAGAAACAGGCCGGGCAGCAAAGGCACCCAGGGAGCGGTCATCAGGAAGGAGCGGCCGTTGGCGATCAGCGTTCCCCATTCAGCCGCAGGCGGTGCCGCGCCAAAACCGAGAAAACTCAAGCCTGCCGTGGCGAGAATCGCGGCGCCAAAATCCAGGGTCGCCAGAACCGCTACCGGCCCCCATGCGTTGGGTAATACATGGCGCAGCAAGGTGCGTGTCCAGCTTGCGCCGCCGAGGCGAGCGGCTTCGACATAAGGAAGGGTTTTGATTCGCAGCACTTCCGCCCGGGTCGTGCGCGCAAAGCCGGGGATTATGCCGACGCCTACGGCGATTGCGACGGGCACTGTGCCGAAACCGATTGCCGTCACGATGGCCAGCGCGAGGAGCAGGCCGGGCAGGGCGAGCATGACGTCAATCAGGCGCATGAGTATCGTGTCCAGACGCCCACCGGCAAAGCCGGCCAGAATGCCCAGCCCTAGACCGCCAACTAACGCAATACCCACTGCCAGCAGTGCGGCCGTGACTGACAGGCGTGATCCATAAACCACGCGGCTGTACAAATCGCGGCCAAGCTCGTCGGTACCGAACCAGTGAGCGGCGCCTGGCGACACCAGTTTGGCAATGGGCGCAGTCGCATAAGGATCCGCATGGCTCAGTAGCCCCGGGACGAGTGCTGAGAGCAGTGCAAAACCGACGACTGCCAGGGCCAGCAGAAATCCGGGACGGCGCAGCAAAGGCGCCACGGCAATGCGAGCCCGTTGCCACCGGGTTCGCGGTCGCCAGACCGGGGCCGGGCTGAGGTGTCCGGGGAACGTCTCAAGCAACATCTCGGTGGTAGCAGCCATCAGGCAATCCTCGGCGTATGAGTGATGCGTGGATCAAGAAGGGGGTAGAGCAGGTCCACGACGAGGTTGACCACGACGAATGCCGCTGCTGCCACGCTGACGATAGCCAGAACCACCGGGATGTCCTGGCGCAGAACGGCCTCCTGAGCCAGACGGCCTATGCCGCTGCGCGCAAAGATGGTCTCCACCAGCACAGCACCGGACACGGTGTTACCGACCTGTAAGCCAATCAAGGTGAGCAGCGGTAAAGCAGCGTTCTTGAAGGCATGGCGCCGCTGCACTTGCGCACGGCTCAGGCCTTTTGCGTACGCGGTCGCGAGGTAAGGCTCATGACGGACACCCTGAAAGCCTCGCAGTAACACCTGGGCGTAAACCGCCGCGCTAGGGATAGCCAAGGTGATCGCGGGCAACACAAGGCTGGACACACCTTGATTGCCGGTGGATGGCAGCCAGCCAAGGCTGAATGCGAACACCTGGATCAGCAGCAAGCCCATCCAGAAAACCGGTACGGAAAAACCCAGCGAAGGCACCCGGGCCAAGGCCTTTTTCAGGGGGCGCCAGCGCACATAGGCCGCCAGATATCCCAGCCCGATACCGCCAGTCAACGACAACACAATGGCCACGCCTGCCAGCGCCAACGTTTGAGGCAGCCGTTCGGTGAGTAGCTCGGCCACCGGGCGGTTCAGCGCGATCGACTGGCCAAAGTCGCCGTGCACCGCGCCCAGCACCAGGCTGACGTATTGCTGAAGCACGCTTTGGTCGAGGCCGTAATAGGCGCGAGCCTTGGCAAGATCTGCCGCCGAGAGTGAATCGATCTCGACGCCGGATGCGCTCAGCATGATCGAGAGTGGGTCGCCCGGAAGCAGGTACAGAATGAAATAGGCGACCGTATAGGCACCCCATAACACCAGAACAGCCTGACCGATTCGGCCGATCACATAGCGACTCATGGTTGTTTGAGCTCAATGTCGTTGAGCAGCGCAAAGCCCTCGGCAGTCCAGCGGAAGTTGTGTACCCGCTGGCTGGTCGCGGCTTGCCACACCCGCTCATAGATCGGAAATGCCGAGGCCTCGTCAATGAGCAGATCCTGTAGCGCGCCGTAGGCCTGGGCCCGCTGGTCGCTGGAGGTTGCCGTCATTCCTGCGTCAAACAGCGCCTGTGCCTTGGGCAACGTTTGCGGGGTGTACAGGTTGGTCGCCACAGTGGAGCTGTTGGCCGTTCGTGGATCAATGATGGTTTGCAGAATGATCGGGTCGGCGCGCGTCATGTAGGTGGAGGTCAGGTCATAGTTGCCGGCGGCGTTAGCGGCTGCCCAGTCAGCAGTGGTCAAAACGTTGAGCTTGAGATCAATGCCGACCTGGCGCAGCTGATCCTGGATCAGAACGTCGCCGGCGGTTTCTGCGACCTGCAGGTTGTAGGTTAGCTTGAGGCGCTTGCCGTTCTTGACTCGGTACCCGTCAGCACCCGGCACCCAGCCAGCGTCATTGAGCAGTTGCCGCGCGCCGACGGGATCGAAGACGAGCTTGGCGCTCTGATTTTTGAAAAATGGAGTGGTTGTGTCGTAAAGGCTGCTGACTACCGGGAATTGCTGGCTATAAACGGTCGAGGCATAGGTCTTGCGGTCAATGGCCTTTTGCAGCGCCTGGCGTATTGCAGCGTCGCCGAGGAGGCGGTCACCACGGGTATTCGGAAACCAGTTCAGGGCCGGGCCAGGCAGTGAGCGGCTCTGGATTGTGGCTTTTTTCGACTCGAACAGTTTGCTATCCACTTCGGAAAAAGGTGCACGAGGCCAGAGTATGTCGAGCTGGCCCTGCACAAATTGGCCGTTACGCACGCTTTCCTCGGGAATGTAGGTCACGTCAACCTTGTCCAGGTGCGCTTCGCCCCGATTCCGCGCGTTGGCTGAGGGCCAGGCGTAACCGGTTCGCTTGAGGAGCCGCAGGCCAGACTCCGGGGTGTAGTGCTCAAGCACGAACGGCCCGGTGCCGATAATTGCCCCAAGTGAGCGTTCCTTGGCAGTTTTGGCGTAGCTTTCCGGCGCGAGGATCGCCAGGTTGGTGGTGGAGGTAGCTTGCAGGAAACCGGCATTCGGGCGCGCCAGAATGAGTTTTACCGTGAAGTCGTCAACGACCTCGGCATGATCGTAGCCCGCGAGGTAAGTTGCACCGAAGGTCGCAGGCAGTTGCTCGGCGAAAGCCTTGTCGGAATCAAAAGCGGTCTTCACCGCGTGGGCGTCGAAGCGCGTGCCATTGCTGAACGTGACGTCCTTGCGCAGGTGGAAGGTGTACTGCAAGGCGTCCGCGCTGATGTCCCATCCTGTCGCCAGCCAGGGAATAATCTTGCCGGTTTGCGGGTCCTGATCAGTCAAGGACTCAGCAATGTTGCGCAACACGACCCGATGTTCCAGCCAGTAAACCTGGAAAGGATCGAGGCTGACGAGCGTGGTGTTATCCCGGAAAAACGCGATTTTCAGCGTTCCATTGTTGGTGTTCTGTTCGGCGGAAGGTGAGCAGCCGATCAGGCTTGACGAGATGGCCAGAATCGCGAGCCAGCGGTTTGGTGAACCGAAAAAAATCCGCTGCGCGCTGTTTGGCGGGGAGCCAGACGGCGTCGGCAGGGTGGGTGTAACGTCAGAAACGCAAGCCAGGGAACGTGTGCTCATGGGCAGTCATCAGTCAGGAGTGAGGGCTGACGCGGGAATGTCCCGGCAGGTTTCCTCAGACCGTAATCTTATGACTAAGAGCTGTAAAAGGCTTTTTTGATCTAAGCTAATTATGTGTTTGTTGAATGAAACAGCTATATGAATATGCGTCAGGATGAATTTGTAGCTGCTTTGCAGCGCGGCTGAGGGTCAGACTCTCGTCCAACCCTCCATACCTGGCGATCCGATCAGGTTTTAGTCTGGTTGGCCTGGCTCAATCACTTAGCGTACTCGCCTGCGGTGGCTTCACCGTGGTCCGGCGTCCCAGTATCACGGTGCCTACCACGCCAGCAGCAAATAGCCAGGTGACAGGTTCTATGTGCTCGCCGAACCACAGCGCGGAAAAGGCAATGGTGAAGAAGATCTGCAGCAACTGCACCTGGCCAACCCTGGCGATCCCGCCCATGGCCAGGCCGGCGTACCAGGCGAAAAAGCCGATGAATTGCGAGAACGGGGTGACGTAGCCGAACGCCCATAATGTTGGCGTGCTGATTGGCCCCTGATGCTGGAATGCCAGGTACAACACGGGGCCCAGCAAGACCGGGAATGCCAGCACCAATGCCCAGCAGATCACCTGCCAGCCGCCCATCTCCCGCGCCAGTCGCCCGCCTTCGGCATAACCCAGACCACCGAGGGCAATGGCAGCAAGCATCAGCAAGTCGCCGCTGCTGATGCTGCCGGCACCCTGAATCAACGCGTAGATCAACACCAACGCACTGCCCAGCGCGGCGCAGGCCCAGAATGCTCTGCACGGGCGTTCATGGGACAACCAGGCGGCGTACATCGCCACGATCAGCGGCTGCAGGCCGTTAACCAGTGCACCGTGGGAGGAGGGCAACGTTTGCATGGCCCACGCCGAGAGAACCGGAAAACCCACGATGACCCCGAGGATCACAAAGAACAGACCTTTGCACTGCTTCAAGGTTGGCCACTGTTCACGCCTCAGCAGCAACAGCGCCGCCGCTGGAATCGCGGCCACCAACGCGCGACCGAGGCCGTTCAGCAGAGGGTGAATTTCCTCGACCACGATGCGGGTCATGGGCAGGGTCAGGCTGAAAATTATAACGCCGAGCAGGCCGAGGGCCATGCCGGTGTTATCACGGGAGGTGAGGTTTGCTTGGAATTGATATTGAAGGCCGCATCTGGCAAAAAGCATGCGAAGTGTTCGGGGCTCGCATGCAGTTTATCCTTGAAGAAGCGTTGCGCAGCTTTAAACGACAGCCAGGCTTAGACGAACCTACACGGCTGTATGCATCGCAGGTCAGCCCCCGTGGATTACAGGTACTTGGCGATGCCATGGCTGCGTATTATGGCAACGTGAACGCTCCCAGGGGCACGGGCTACCTTAATATCCGATCACGTCTCAGAGCGCATCTGAGCCGCCATCTTCAATGGCAATTGATGCAGTTTCCGGAGTTGGGAGACGAATTTAGTGAGGACTATTTGGCCACCGATCTAGGGCTGTAGAACGCAGTTCTCGTTGCCACCGATGATTTTGGCTCCCGCTACGTCATTTATTGTGGCGCAGGATAGAGAAGTTCAACGCAGCAGCGACCGAAAGCCACAGCAGGTAGGGGAATAGAATAAGTCCTGTGACGATATCCAGCTGCAACGCCAGCAATACCATGGCGGCCACAATCATCCAGAGCAAAGCAAGAATCACCATCGCCACGCCGATTCGGTTCGCTCCAAAAAACACGGGTGTCCACAACGTATTGAGCGCAATTTGAGCTGCCCATAGCGCCAGCACGGTCTCGCTGCCTGGTAGTCCGGTTAGGCGATATCCTGCCCACGCCAGCAGTAGATAGATCGTCGTCCACGCCACTGGAAAGGCCCAATTCGGTGGAGTGAAGCTCGGCTTGTTAAGGGATTCGTACCAGGCCCCCGGCTGGAAGATGATGCCGGTTGCTCCAGCAGCGCAGCATGCAAGAAGGAAAATGTAGAAAGTCATATGTTGTCCTGGTATCCGAAGGGGCAGTCGCTATTCCAGGATTGGATGCCTACCCGATGAAAAAAGTCCGCCTCCACGTTTAAGAATCAACAGCGTCCAGTGCCTGGTACCACTCAGCGTATGGTGTATTACCCACCTTGTGCCTGTTGAAGTCCGGTGCACCGTCTTCCGACCAAACTGGGCCACGCTCTCCCAGGCCCCCCTTTGCTCTGTCGACAGCTGCTCTGGCGGTCTTAAGCTCGTCTGGATCTCCTGATGCTTTGGCTGCCTTTACTGCCCGCCGCGCAGCCATCAAGGCGTTCACCAGTCGCTGCCGTTCGTGTTTATCCAACGCAGGATTGGAACAGCGCCATAGCTTTCCGTTGACAACAAAATAACGACCGTCTGGTGTCGTAGGATTCATAAATCAGTATCCATTTCTATGACTCCTTCTCCCTACCTCAACAATGGTATGCACCCCGATACCACTCTCACCCAGCCTTATCAGGCTCGACAAGTGGCCAGTCCGCTAATACCCGGTATTGGCCTTTATGGGACTCGTAGAGCGCGAAACGGTCGGCTCGGAGCAAGAACTCTGGCTGACTATCTGCTTCCGGTACTGGAGATTGATAGTCTCGTGTCAGAGTCAAATGAGGTCGAAATTCTTTATGCTCCTGATCCTGCCCGAACGACGACATGGTCTGCTCTAGCGCATACGACAGTCGCATCAGCTCCGGAGGAGCATCTTCCGGTGTAAGCACTAAAACTTTTGATTTGCGCCATACCTCAAGCTGGTCAAGGACTACAGTCAGACGTTTTCCGGGTACCTTAACCGTCGATGTGGCTGCACAGATCTCTGCGATCTGAGCCTTATTAACAGTTCCCAGAAACAGCAGCGTGAGATGAAAGTTAGCTGCAGGAACTGGGCGACCGATCCGCAGCGAAAGCGATGACCGCCATCGGGAAATCGTCTTTCTCAGTTCAGCTGGGCAGCCTAAGGCAAAAAAAAGTCTCGATTGCGGTTCAATGCTCAACGTCATACCTCCCTTAACGCATATCTACCATGCCCTGATCGCTGTTAGCCGTGATGATGACGAAACCGTAGGGCTCATCAGGTTCGAAGCCTTGGTACACCTGCGCAAGGCCGGCGAAAAACATTGGTCTTTTGATCTTTGAGCGTGAATAACCTCTTTTTTGCTCCCAGCTCTTCATTTGGAAACGATTGTTTCCTATACTAGCTCCATGAATATCAAAACTGACATGTCCATCCCTCCAGGTCGCCCCCGTGAGTTTGACACCGACACGGCGTTGGACAAGGCGATCACGCGCTTTAGTGAATATGGGTTCCACGGCACCTCGATCTCCGATTTGAATGCGTGCCTGGGCCTGACATCGGGCAGCATCTACAAGGCTTGGGGCGACAAGCGAGGCCTATTTCTGGCTGCGCTTGATCGCTATATGGCGCTACGCGCCAAGGCGATTGCCGCTTGCTTGGCGAGGGAGAGTTCAGGGCGCGACAAAATCGAGGCTCTGCTCACTCACTATGCTCGCCTTAGCTGCGAGGCTGCAGGCCGTACAGGATGTTTAGTTGTCGAAACTACCGTCGAGCTTTCGCAGGCCGACAGCGAGATTGCAAGTTTGATTGCTACACAGCAGAACAGGCGAGAAGCCCAGCTCCGTCGCCTGATCGAAGAGGGCCAGCTAGATGGCTCTATTCGCGAGCAGCTCAACGCCTCCAATCTAGCAAAACTGCTCCTGACGCTTCAGCAGGGTATGCGGGTAGTAGGCAAAACGGGATCAGATACTAAGCAGATGCTTGGAATGGTTTGCGAGCTGATGAAATTGCTTGAATAGCATTTTAACCAATTAGGAAACGATCAATTCCATTTTCGGGAGAAAGTTATGCGCGTTCGATCAGAGCAACCAGGGCATGTCGGTACGGATTTCATGAAGAGAACAGATTTCTGGCAGCAATTTCGCCATGCGAGTGCGCGAGTTGGCGATGTCAATATTCACTACGTCGAAGGAGGTGAAGGCCCACCTATTTTACTGATTCCTGGCTGGCCACAGAGCTGGTATGCATGGCGTTACGTGATGCCGCAATTGGTGGCTGCCGGCTATCGAGTCATTGCGGTCGATCCCCGTGGCATGGGGGAAAGTGACGCGCCTGTAGGCGACTATGATCTGGCTACTGTTGCCACCGAACTGCACCGTTTTGCAGAAACTATCGGGCTGTTCGAGAAGGGGCCAATCGATGTGGCTGGGCACGACGTGGGCACGTGGATCGCCTATGCGTGGGCCGCCGACTGGCCCTCGGATATCCGGCGTGTCGCGGTGCTTGACGCTTTGATTCCCGGAGTTTCAGCGCCACGTACTGATCTGTCCGCCGATGAGGCTAACCGACGCAGTTGGCATTTTGCGTTCAACCAACTCGATGACCTGCCCGAGCTGCTGATTAGCGGACGCGAAGAGATGTTTCTCACTTGGCTGTTTCGAGCCAAGGCAATGCAGCCTTGGACTATTACAGCCGAGGATATTGCTGTCTATGCGCGCCAGCTTGCCGCGCCTGGCGCACTGCGAGCAGTGACCGGGTACTACCAGTCAGCCTTGTCACCTGAAGGGATCGCCGCAAATCGCCTTCGCGCTGGGAAACTGCTCGAAATTCCGGTTCTGGCATTAGGAGCAGAGCGAGGGGTTGGCGATCATATCGTTAAAGCATTGCAGGCCTTGGCAAAAAATGTACGAGGTGAAGTGATTCTCAACGCCGGCCACTACCTGCCAGAAGAGGCCGCCAATCGAGTGGCCGACTTGTTGGTAAGCTTTTTCAAGCCAGAAGGGAAATAGCGTGCCCCTGTTCTATTTTTTCCTCGCCGTTGCCGCCGGAGTGATGCTCCCTTTACAGGCGGTGGTGAATGCCCGCTTGGCACGTTCAGTAGGAGGCCCCCTGTGGGCAGCAGCTCTGTCCGCGTTGGTGGTAGCAGCGGTACTTGCATGCATCGCTTTGGCGGCAGGTAAGCCGTGGCCAAGACCCTCTCAGATGACGGGCCTGCCTTGGTGGGCTTGGATCGGCGGGTTGTGTGGCGCCGTGGTGCTGTCAGCGACCACAGCCGTTGCTCCCCGGATCGGCGCTGCCAGCATGATTGCATTGGTGATGTCAGGGCAAGTTTTTGCGGCCATGGCACTGGATCGTCTGGGCTGGTTTGAAATGACGGTACAACCGTTAAGCGTTCAACGAATGGCGGCGGCTAGCTTGCTTATCGCGGGGGCGGTGTTGATGAGTGTCTAGGTTTTCAAGAAAGGTTGGACACCAAGTCGCGGATCAATATGCTATCGATGAAGAATCGGTCGTAAATGCTAACCACATTGGAGCCGTTTGCGGCCTCAACATACTGTTAACAGGTTGGGCCTATGAAGGGTCTGAAAGCCAAAGCACTCGTTACCGGAGCATGCTAAGGGCATTGGCGCTGCCATCGCGAAAACAGTAGCTGCGCAAGGTGCTACAGTGATTGTCGGTAAGCCATTAGCCAATCGGCGGCGCAAACGATAGTCGCTCAAATTACAGCGGTGGGATGGCGAGCAACGGCAGCAGATGGAGATGTCACTCAAGCTGAAGACGCCGAAGCTCAGTCTTCAGCATACGAAGGCAGTGACAGAGGCTCGATCAGCTGTGGCCCTTGGTTGCGAACGTTGCCTACATCCTTGCCAACTGGGTACCAGTGGAATTTTTCGAATGGCCGGCCATGCTCCAGCGCGACTTCTCGTGCTCGGCGTGTTTGGGGGCGAAAACCATGGGCTGCGGATCATGGATACCTACTACCTGCCTGCTGTTCTTGCAGCCCCGATACAGCTATTCATTCCGCTAAAGGACGGAAAAACACATTGCCGAACTCCGCTCTGGCCCTCCGTCAGTGCCTGGAATTGCTGGTGTAAAAGCACGAACCCTTTTCAAAGAGTGGATGTTCCCAATGCTACCGAGATTTTAAAGCAGCTCCGTGATGTTCGACGTTTCCTAGTGGACTTGCCCCTGCAAAATCGTCCCACCGCTAACGTTTAATTGACTTGGATAGCTTCCGCGTTAGTCGCGTTACTTTCGCCTGCTTCACTTGGACACGCTTATCGATTGTTGATCAAAGCTGAATAGTAATGTCGTATCACGCCTAATTATCTTTTCGGCTAAGCAATTCACTATTGCCTCACGTTAAGCCACCCATCCCGTGAGGATCCTCCAATGAACTGCGCGCTGATAACGACTCAACTCATTCGCTTCCTTGTACTTGGTATAGCGGGCCTCGCAGTCATTGGTTGCATACCCCAAGCACCATCCGATCCCGAAACCGCCTATCAGGACAGCAGAATGAAAGCCTCAATCACTTATTTGCACCTGCTTCGCCACACGCCTTTTTTTACCGAGCTCAACGATGATCAGTTGAAGTGGGTAATCAAACACTC